>NZ_JBQCXF010000148.1:0-6857 GCF_051956635.1 Neisseria sp. P0022.S010
TGTCTTCTTTTTGGGCAACGGTGGACATGAGCAGGTGGTTTTCAACCAGCCATGCGAGGAGGTGGCTTTCTTCTTCGGTGTAGTAGTGGTTGGCGGCGAATTGTTGTGCGTCTTTGATGCCTTCTTTTGCGTGATCGCCGCCACGGCCTTTAGCGATGTCGTGCAGCAGGGCGGCGGTGTAGAGGACATATGGTCGTGGATAGGCCTGCATGATGGCGCTGGCTTCGGGCATTTCGTGGCTGTGGGTTTCGATGGCGAGACGGCGCATATTGCGGACAACGGTCAGGATGTGGTCGTCTACGGGGTAAATATGGAAGAGGTCGTGTTGGAGCAGGCCGGTGATTTTCTCCCATGCGGGGAGATAGCGGCCAAGTACGCCGTAGAGGTTGAGAAAACGGAGGGTTTGGGTGAGGCCGGTACCGTGTTTGAAGAATTGGATAAAGCGGCGGCGGTTTTCTGGATTTTGGGTGAAACGGGTGTTGATTTTTCGTGTGGCCGCCCACCATGCGCGCAGGGTTTGCGGCTCGATGGTGGTGATGCTTTGCTCCTGCATGGTTTGGATGATGGTGAAGATGTGTTCGGGGTTGTGTTCAAACAGGGCAAGGTCGTTGGCGGCGATTTGGTGGCCGATGCGTTTGTAGCGGCTGTCGATGGGGTGGATATGTTGGGGGCGGCTGGAGGTTTGATGGTTTTTGAGAACCGGAATGAGGATGCCGTTGAGTTGTTTGATGGCTTTGGTGGCGCGGTAGAAGGTGTGCATCAGAGCTTCGCTTCTGCCGCGGATGTCGGGTTGGGTATAGCCTAAGCTTTCGGCAACTTGGGACTGGTAGTCGAAAAGCAGCCTGTCTTCGGGGCGGTCGGCGGTAAGGTGGAGATGAATGCGGATGTTGGCGAGGCGGCGGTAGCCATGAGCCAGCATGCCGGCTTCGGTGCGTGTGAGGACACCGGCGGTAACGAGGGCGGTGGGGTTGCTGTCTATGCCTTGTGCTTTGGCTGTCCAGATAAGGGTGTGGATGTCGCGCAGGCCGCCGGGGCAAGTTTTGATGTTGGGTTCGAGTTGTGCGCCTGTGCCTTGGGATTTTGTATGGCGTTGCTCCATTTCGAGGAGTTTGGCTTCGATAAAGGCGGCTGTGTCGCGACGTGTGTTGAGTTTGTTTAGAAGTTGGGCGGTAAGTTTGGCATCGCCTTGTAGGTGGCGTGCTTCAAGAAAGGCGGTTTCGCCGGTAATGTCGTTTTGGGTACTTTGGAGGATTTCTTCTATGCTGCCGCTTTTGATGGCCGGATTGAGGCGTGCGTCCCAAAGGGTTTGGATAAATTGGGCGGTTTGTTGTTGCAGGCCGTCTGAAAATGGGGCCGAGGAAATAATCGCTAAGTCCCAGTCAGAATGGGGGTAGAGTTCACAACGTCCGAAGCCGCCGATGGCAATCAGACTGATGTCGTTGCTGTCGGGAAAGTGGATTTGCCAGAGGGTTTGCAGTAGGGTTTCAGCAGCGGCGATATGGTCGCGGAAGTAAGCGGTAGGGCGGTTGTTTTGGCGGTAGGCAGTTTCTGCTGCGGCTTTTTGCTGCTGGTAGATTTGGATGGCTTGTTGGGCGGCGGGCATGATGGTGTCTGGCTGTGAATTAGGCTTGGGTATCGGTAGGCTCGGTCATTTGGCGGAGCATTTCTTGCGGCGGAAGGAGGAGTTTGTAAGGGGCGATTTTAAGCGCGGATGCGATTTTTTCGATGTTGGAAAGGGCGATGTTCCAGCGTTTGCGTTCGACGGCGGAAACGTAGGTGCGGTCAAGTCCGCATTGGCGTGCCAGTTCTTCTTGCGACCAGCCGTGATTAACGCGGTAGAGGCGCATGTTGTAAGCGATAATGGCGCGGAGGTCTTGCGGATCGGGCAGGCTTGGAGGGGGAGTGAGTTTGTTGACCATGGTGTTTTGAGTTTGTGGTTTGAACGATAAGGGGATTTTATACTATTTTTGTGAGAGGAAAGGAAAGGCCGTCTGAAAGTTTTCAGACGGCCTGAAAGGGGGTAGGTATAAAAAAAAGGGGGTGGCTTTCGGCCACACCCAAACACACACACATCAAGAGGAAAGAAAAATCATTTAATAAGAGAGCTGGCTCTTATCGAGGAAACTGGAGGATTCGGGCTTGGCCCTGAATCATTGAAAGGCATTATAAATGAAAATAGGGTCAGGGTATTGATACAGGTCAATTCGGGCTTGATTTAGAAAATATATTTTTAGGATAGTGGAAATAAATTAAAAATAAGCTAAGGCAATCAGGCCGTCTGAATAATCGGTTTCAGACGGCCTGATTGGTTTGAAGGCTACTACTTATATATAAATAAAGTATTAAGCCAAACCTTTATCTTTGGCTTCTTGCAGGCGGGTTTCAAAGTTGCTGAGGTTGACGCCAGCCTGTTCGGCTGCGGCAACTACTTCGGCTACGGATGCGCCGTGTTGCACTTGATGATAACCCCAAAGCAGGGAGCAGCGAGTACCGGTGCGGCAGAAAGCAAGAATAGGAGCCGGAGATTGTTGCAACAGATTTTGGAAGGCTGCGACATCGGCTGCGTTGATTTGAGGCGCGACAACGGGCTGGGATGAGAATTGGTTGATGCCAGCCTCTTTAAACCAGTTTTGCACTTCGGCAAAAGCCGGTTGGTTTTCTTCTTCACCGTCCGGGCGGTTGCAGATGATGGTTTTGATGCCGAGACGTACGGCTTCTTGGACATCTGCTTCGGTCAGTTGGGGGGCGATATAGAGGGTGTCGGTCAGTTTACGGATGGGCATAGTTTTTCCTTTCTTTATATTAAATGGATATGTTGATTTCAGACGGCCTAGGAAGTGGCAGGCCGTTTGAAGTTTTATTTAATGATTGTACAACCAGTTTTCGAGTTTTTGGCGATCGGTAATGTGCAGCAGGGCAGTATTGGCTTCTGCCGCTTGAACTGTGATGCTGGTTTCACGCAATAGGCCTTGACGGAAGAAATGGATGGTGGTGCGCGTGCCGATAGGCAGTTTGCTCCACTGTGCCGCAAGGTCGTTGCAGGCATAGCCGCCTAGGGCGATGATTTTGTCTTGCGGGCAGAGTCCGGCATTTTCTGCACTGCCGCCATTAAATACATGAGTCAGGACGGCATGATCGCTGCTTTGTTTGAAACGTGCGCCCAAATCGTTGGCGGGGGCAACCGATTGGGGTTCGCTTGCAAATGCTCCGCCATGTTGGCGAGGTAGGGGAATAAAGTCGAGTTTGACACCTACGCTTTGTAGGCATTCTGCGAGCGGAAGGTCTTCGGTGCTGTATAAGGCCGTCTGAAAGAAGGTTTCTAAATCTAAACTGGTCATTTCTTGGCAACGGATTTGCCAGTGTTTTTCGGGTATGCCTTGATGGGTGTTGCACCAGTCGCGATAGTGTTGCTGCATCACGCTGTCGATGGTGTATTTGCCTTGGCTTTTTTCACGGATGATAAGGTCGAGGCAAAGTGCGGCCAGTGCGCCTTTTTGATAGTAGCTGACGATGGCGTTTGGGCTGTTTTCGTCTTGTTTGTAGAACTTGTCCCACGCGCTGAAACTGGATTGGGCAAGTGTTTGTTTCAGGCGGCCTTGTGTCTGCTGTACACGTGTGATGCTTTGTGCAAGCAGGGTAAGGTAGGCTTCGGGGCTGATGGTTTTGCTTCGGGCTAGAAAGAGGTCGTCGTAGTAGGAAGTAATGCCTTCGAATGCCCAAAGTTGCTCGGTATAGTTTTCTTGGTCGAGGTTGTAAGGTGCGAATACGGCCGGTTTGATGGATTTGACGTTCCATGCGTGGAAGTATTCATGGGAGAAGAGGCCGAGCAGTTCGGTATAGGCTTTGTCGGCTTCACCCATATCGTAAGATGGCAGACTGTGGCGGTCGGCGAGTAGGGCGGTGCTGCTGATGTGTTCCAGTCCGCCATAAAGGTTGTCGCCCAGATGTAATAGGAAAAGGTATTCGGAAAACGGGGCAGGGGAGGGGAACATCGCTAACTCGGTTTCGCAGATTTTTTGAATATCGGCGAGGAAGCGGGTGCGGTCGAAATCAGGATAGATGCCGCTTAATGCAATACGGTGGGGGATGCCTTGTGCTTCAAAGTCGAGGAATTCGATGATGCCTGTTTCAACAGGATGATCAATAAGCTCGGCATATGAGGCCGTCTGAAAAGTGGTCGCCGAAATTTGGGGTAGGGTGGTGGCTATCTGCCATGTGTGTGGCAGGGTAGGAAATTCGACTTGGTGTGGTTGTTCCTCTTGTCCGTGCACTTTTAAGAATAGGCACGCGCCATCAAAAAAGCCGCGCTCGGTACTGAGGAATGAGCCGCGAACAGACAAGTCGAATGCGTAGACGGTGTAGTAAATTTCCCACGCTCCATTGAGGGCAGGGGTTTGCCAATAGTTTTTGCTGGTTTGTGTCAGTGGCTGGGCTTTGCCGTTGCAGCACGCGTTGATGTGTGTGATGTGGCGGGCAAAGTCACGGATGAGATAGCTGCCGGGAACCCAGTTTGGCAGGCTGATTTCTGTTTCAGAATCATCAGTTTGAGTGAATGATAAGGTGATGTGCCATTCATGAGACAGAAAGTTGGGGGTAATTTTGTAATTAATCATGGCTATTGGTTAATTTGCTAAAGTTTATTAAGAGGAAGGGGTTTTAAAGGGTAGGCTTAATCTATATCAATAAAACTGTACGAAAAAGGGGGCTTGAAAAAATGCTGTGTCCGATTTATTGAACATGTTTAAATAATTTATTGATTATAAAAGAAATGAGATTATGTCTCACTAAAGTTTTTATGCAATATGGAATGTAATTTTGCTTGGCATGTTGTGGTGTCTATGTTAAATTTAGAAAAATTTGAGCCTTGGCCGTATTGCGCTTTTCGTAAATGCAGGGGCTGGGGTGAGATAAAAATTTTTTATACCCATAATTTATGGAGACTTCCATGGACACACAAACTTATAACTACAAAGTGGTGCGCCAGTTCGCCATCATGACTGTAGTTTGGGGTATTGTGGGCATGTTGGTTGGCGTTATCGTCGCTGCCCAGCTTTTTGCTCCGGCCCTAGATTTATCCAATATCGGACCTTGGTTCCACTTTGGCCGCCTGCGTCCTCTGCACACCAATGCGGTTATTTTTGCATTCGGTGGTTGTGGTTTGATCGGTACATCATACTACGTTGTTCAACGTACATGTAATACCCGTCTGTTTGGCGGTTGGCTGCCTGCATTTACCTTCTGGGGTTGGCAGGCCGTTATCGTGGCTGCTGCCATCAGCTTGCCTATGGGTTACACCCAAGGTAAAGAATACGCCGAGTTGGAATGGCCTATCGACATTTTGATTACGCTGGTGTGGGTTGCCTACGCTATCGTATTCTTCGGTACGATTGCCAAACGTAAAATCAAACATATTTACGTTGCCAACTGGTTCTACGGCGGCTTTATCTTGGCCGTTGCACTGTTGCACATCGTCAACAATATCAGCATCCCTGCCGGTTTGATGAAATCTTATCCGGTTTACGCAGGTGCGATTGATGCGATGGTTCAATGGTGGTATGGCCACAATGCGGTGGGCTTTTTCCTGACAGCCGGCTTCTTGGGTATGATGTACTATTTCGTACCTAAACAAGCGGGCCGTCCGATTTACTCTTACCGCTTGTCCGTCGTTCACTTCTGGGCTTTGATTTTCACTTATATGTGGGCTGGTTCACACCACTTGCACTACACCGCATTGCCTGACTGGACTCAATCTTTGGGTATGGTATTGTCTTTGATCCTGTTTGCGCCTTCTTGGGGCGGTATGATCAACGGTATCATGACTCTGTCCGGCGCATGGGACAAACTGCGTACCGACCCGATTTTGAAATTCTTGATCGTTTCTCTGTCTTTCTACGGTATGTCTACCTTCGAAGGCCCGATGATGTCTATCAAAACCGTTAACGCTCTGAGCCACTACACCGACTGGACTGTTGCACACGTTCACGCCGGCGCATTGGGCTGGGTGGGCTTTGTAACCATCGGTTCCGTTTACTATATGATTCCCCGCTTGTTCGGCAAAAATGAAATGTACAGCACCAAATTGGTTGAGGCGCATTTCTGGATCGCGACCATCGGCGTGGTTCTGTATATCGCTGCAATGTGGATTGCCGGTGTGATGCAAGGCCTGATGTGGGGTTCTTTGAATGACGACGGCACACTGACTTATTCCTTCGTTGAATCCGTAAAACGTACCATGCCTTACTACATGATTCGTTTCACCGGCGGTCTTCTGTACCTGAGCGGTATGTGCATCATGGCATATAACGTTTACCGTACTGCTATCAGTGGTAAAGCGGTTGATGCTGAGATTCCTGCGGTTTCTCAAACCCAACACCACTAATAATAAGAAAGATAGGCTACCAAAATGAAATTGCAACAATTAGCTGAAGAAAAAGTTGGTGTACTGATTGTATTCACCCTGCTTGTAGTCAGCGTCGGCCTTCTGATCGAGGCTGTCCCGCTGTTCTTCTCCAAGGCAGTTACTGAACCTGCACCCGGCGTGAAACCATATAACGCCCTGCAAGTGGCAGGTCGCGATATTTATGTGCGCGAAGGCTGCTACAACTGCCACTCTCAAATGATTCGTCCATTCCGTGCAGAAACTGAACGTTACGGTCATTACTCCGTTGCCGGTGAGTCTGTTTATGACCATCCGTTCCAATGGGGTTCTAAACGTACCGGTCCGGATTTGGCTCGTGTCGGCGGCCGTTATTCCGATGAATGGCACCGCATCCACCTGCTGAACCCGCGCGACGTTGTGCCGGAGTCCAATATGCCTGCATTCCCATGGCTCGCACGCAATAAAGTCGATGCCGAGG
>NZ_JBQCXF010000149.1:0-6778 GCF_051956635.1 Neisseria sp. P0022.S010
TTTTTTCAGCAGAGGCAAATGCCGCGCTCCCTAACCCTAAGGCAACAATCAGAGAAAAGCTCAAATATTTCATATAGTTTCCTTTTAGAATTGAAATTTAAATGCAAACAGATATTTAGCCCAGCATCCGCCTAATTCAAATTATCCCTGTCCCAACACTTTCCGTGCCGCTTCCACACCCCAATACAAAGCCTCTTCAAATACCGAATAGCTGCTTAAGTCACTGTGTGCAAATAATAATCCAGAATTTCGGTTTCTGATTTTTAATAAAGCCTCATCGCTTAAATAGCCGGGTTTCGGCACGCTCATGCCATGCCCGCGAACGGTAATGTCAACACGGGAAACGTGCCGCCAAAAGCCTTCGCCGTAAGCGGTAAGCAGATCTTGGGCGGCAAGCTGGAGCAACTCTTCGTCGCTTGCTTCAAGCAGCTGGCGGCGGACGACTTGTGGCGTATCGTGGTTAAGCGCGGCGTAGGCGGTAAAAATCGTGCGTTCAGGACGGGCAACCCGAATAAACTGGTTGGTCGCAACAACATAACCCAGCCCTTGGCTGCCATAAACCACGTTGTCCCACGCAAGTTCGCTGTTGTTTTTTTCTTTCGGGAAACTGTGCAGTTCAAAATTGGAAACCAGCCATGGCGCGTATTCTGGGATGTCCAGACCAAATTGTTCGGGAGATTCAATAATGTGGGAGGCAACCATCAGCGGCATGGCGGAGATAACGTGTTGCGCGGTGACGGCAACGGTTTCCCCTTTTGCATTATCACGCAACCACACTTCAATCCGGCCGTCTGAAAGCGGTTTGATTTTAACAGCGGAAGCATTAACTGAAGCAGGCTTCTCCAAACGGATATGATTTTCAGACGGCCATTGCCAGCCTTCCTGTAAACCGGCATGACGGCGCAGGTTTTCAGAAAGATGTGCCAAACCTTCGGGCCAAGTGAGGACGGTTTCCGCGCTGTTGCGGGCGGCAAAATAATGCAATCCGGCAAAGGCAGACACTTGCCCAATACCTTGCCCGTAATCGTCGCGGCAACAATAATCGAGATACCATAAAAGCTCGGGCGAGTGGTAGCCCTCCTGCTCAAGCCATTGTTTGAACGTCAGATTATCGAGTTTGCGCCATGTCTCATCGGCCGATGACAGCGCAATCGGAATGGCAAAAATTTTCTTACCGTCATTGCCGTAAACCTGTTTCAGACGGCCTATCAAATCAAAAAACCGTTTGGAGTCCGCATCTTCTTTCGGCAATAAATGTTCCACCCATTTATCCTGATACAAAAGGCGCGATTCGGGCGCATAGACCAAATCGGTTTCCCTAAAGCTGCCATCCGGCTGCAAAATACCGAAATCTGCCAGCATCTCGCGCACATACACGCTTTCTTTCGACGGCAAAGCCAAATAATGCGCACCGCTCGGCGCTTTCAGGCCGTCTGAAGACATATAGGCGGCATTGTTGCCATTGCGTTCAAACCCTTCTGCCAACAATACATCGCGGTGATTATGCTTCGCCAAATACCACAACACCCCCAAACCAGACGCACCGCCGCCGAGTATAAGCGTATTGCATTCATAACGACGAGCCGGCGCTTGCAACAACTCTCCGTCGCGCAACAAATGCCCCAACGGCAAGCCGACACGGTTAATAGAAACCGGCGGTTTGCGATTGAGGTATTTATAAGTCTGCCAAGAAAAAGCAGAGGCAGTGCCAAGCGCGGCAGTATAGCTGAGAAATTGACGGCGAGTTAGCATGTTTTATAAAAAGGTTGTCTGAAAAAATAAAAATAAAACGGTACAACGAGGTTAAGCAGGTCTCGCGTTATTTATGCCCTGCCGAATAACCATGATAGGAGCTGCCGGAATGCGATGAGTCGCTATCTTCCGCTTGGACATAGTTGAACAAGACGGTAAGAAAAATGATGAAAGCAAAGAAAATAATCGTCCCTACCCGTTCTTCTTCGTAATCACGATCGTTTTTATATCTGTCAGAAACTCATATCCATACCAACGCACACAGACTGACCGCTATACCAACTGGGCTACGTAGGTGCGGTGACAGCCAGGCCGGAAGGTTGACGATGATAAGAATCAGCATAGCAATGATACGGGCTACATTATCTCTACTCCCAACATTTCTATTGTCACCCTTCAGCCAGTAAGAGAGCATCTCCTTAGTATCAAAAGACAGGCCGAATGCCTTTCTCATTTGACGGTAAGACACAGGACTGCTTTTACTCCAGACTATTTCATCCTTGCTCTGCTCAGAACACAGAATGACATTCCGGCCATAACTTTTCTTGCCGCTATATTCCTTATAATGAAGCAAATCGCCTTGTTTGACTTTCCAATAAAACGCACCAGCCGCTGCCTCGACCTGCCCACGGTAATGATCAATCAACATTTCACCGGCAGGATTGCCACTTGAATCAAAGTCCGGCCATGTGTGTAAGGTTTCTGACAACCGCCAGCGTTTTCCAGACTTAATCAGCCAGGCAAACCCTTGCTGCGTGTTATAAAGCAGATATTCCGTCCAGTATTCAGACTGATTTTGGTTATAGGACGGTATCTCAGCAAATCTTACAGCCCCGATAATCAGATATTCTGTATCGTTCAGACGGCCTTTCGTACCTATGGAAAGTGTGAACAGGTTTTCTTGTTCTTTCCTTTGGGCATTTGCCTCCATCAACGCAACAGTATCTTTTGTCGTGTTCAAACTACTGCCGCAAGACTGACATAAAAGGAAAGAAGTAACACCACCTGGCCAATGAACAGGAGCGCCGCAATGTGGGCAGTTTTCAGAAAGAATCTCTCCTTTCAGACGGCCTGCACTTTCACGGATTTCATCATCACTGCGCTTATTTTCCAGCTTCAAACTGTCCAAACTGACTATGCGCCCGAAGTAGGAGTTCATTGGGAAAGTCGAATAATCCAAGGTCAAAAACAAATTGCCCTGTCGCCAGTCGCAAACCTCGCCTGTCGCTTGATTCCCAGATAAATTGAACGGCAACTCGCCTTGCGCATCGGTATTACAGTAATGTATGGTGCGGACGTCTGACGCAATAAAGGTTTGGCCATTAAAGATCAACGAACTGGAACCGGCTTTCACCGACTTAAAATTTTTCGGCCCCCGTCTCCTCTTCTGAGCCAGCAAACAAGTCATCGCATATAAATCGCCAACCTCGGAAAGCCAGCCGGTCTGCCCGTCATCAAACAAGACATACTATTCATTCCATGCGCCGACATCGTAATGCACCTGCAATCGCCCAATCAGCGTAAATTTCCGATCATCAAAAACGCCTCTCGTTCCAATCTGTAACGGACTGAAATCTTCCAGCAACGCAGAATCACGCCCTGCATTGGCAACAAAATATCCGCTCCTCCCCTTACCGCTTCTAGCAACCAGCATACTGCGGCAATGGCCACACACCAGCGTCACGGCAGTAGCGGAGTACGCCTCCACAGACGCACCACAGCTTGGGCAATCGGTTTTAAAAAAAGGCGTTTTTTCCATATAGTGTCAATATTTCAGTTTAAGCAGCACAAGGTTTAAGGCCGTCTGAAAACGGATTGAATATGCTTTCAGACGGCCTTATAGATTTTATTGTTCAACTAATGATTGTATATCGTCCAGTATACCTTCGCCACGTTGCACAACCGTCCAAACAGCCCTTTCAGCCGCCAACTCCCTGCACAAGATTTCCTTCACTTTTTCCAATTTCATACCGCCGCAAATAAATGCGTCTATAGCAGCGAAATGGTGTTCCGGCCAAGTGTGGATACTGATGTGGGACTCGGCGAGCAGTAAAACGCCGGTTACGCCGCCTGCGCCGCTGAAGGTGTGGAAATGTTCGGTCAATATAGTCGCTTCTGCTGCCTGTGCGGCTGCTACCAAAGCGGTTTTCAGACGGCCTTCATCTTTTAAGATGGCTTCATCGCAGCCGTATAAGTCTAATAGGCCATGGTTACCGGGGGCATGGGTCATTTATGGCCTCCGGAATAACCACTGCCGCCGTAATAACCGCCGGAGTGCATACGCGAGCCGTCGGAGTCGGAAGAGCCGTAGCTAATGATCATGGAGATGACGATGATGATGGTGCTGAAAATAATATAAGTGATTCTCGACATGTTAATCCTCGTCCTCGTCTTTTTTACCCATGGTCCACAACAACCAGCATCCTATAAAGATGACGGTAAGTGCAGTAGAGCTGTCACCGGTCAGAAGCGCAGGGAGGTTAACGACAACCAAGATGGCGGTCATTATGATTCTTAATGATTTATCAATACCGTCTGCCGCCATGTTTGCAGTGTAATGCGGAGCGCGGCTGGTCAGATTAAATGCATCCGCAATTTCCCGATAAGCAATGGGGGTACTTCTATTCCATGCCATTTCGTGACTGTTTAGTTCAGCACCAAGCTTACGGCTTTGTCCATCTCGATAATCGCTGTAATAATTCAAATCACCGCTTCGGACACGCCAATGGAAGGCTCCGGCAGCGACTTC
This sequence comes from Neisseria sp. P0022.S010, assembly GCF_051956635.1. Lineage (NCBI taxonomy): Bacteria > Pseudomonadati > Pseudomonadota > Betaproteobacteria > Neisseriales > Neisseriaceae > Neisseria > Neisseria sp. P0022.S010. The sequence goes on from NZ_JBQCXF010000149.1 coordinate 4,502, forward strand.
TACCCTGCCTCCATAGTCATAAAGTTTGCCATAGCCTTGCGGTTGACGGTTGCGATCGAGGCGCGGCCAATCGTTCAAGGTTTCAGAAATATTCCAACCTTCATCAGCTTCAACCAGCCATAAGAAACCCTGAGTTGGGTTGTAAAGCAGATATTCCGACCATTGGCCTTCGGGTATGAGCACGCGGTTGGCGCCGTTGAACAGGTTGTCGAACGTTTCCTGTGCGTCAGTTTCGGCGTATCTGATCGCTCCCATAACGTAAAATTCGCGTTTTTTCAGACGGCCTGTCGAGCCGATAGGCAGAGTAAACAGCGTATTCTGCGACAAACGCAGATTATTGGCGGTAATAAGCTCCGCTTTATCTTTGCCGACTGCCAATTCGCTACCGCAACTTTGACAGTTCAGATGGGAAGTCAGCCCGTTTACCCAATGAATGGATGAGCCGCAGTTAGGACAGTTTTCTGAAGTAATACTGCCTTTCAGACGGCCTGCGCTTTCTTTAATTTCATCTTCGTGGCGCGTGTTTTCCAGCTTCAAATCATCTAGGTTTACCATCCTCCCGAAGAAAGCTTCGGGTGTTGTGTTGCTGTAATCGAGCGTGATGAAAAGGTTTTCGCAACGCCAGTCGGAAACCCGATTTTCTGTATCCTCTTTCAAAACAAACGGCAATTCGCCCTGCGCAGCCGCGCGTTTCAAGCTGATTTTGCGGACATCGGAGGCAATATAGCGCTTATCTTGAAAAGTCAGCTCGCTAAATCCGGCTCGCGTGTCTTCAAATTTCGGCGGATTATCGACTTCGACCGGCATGGTCATCACATACAAATCGCCCGCCTCTGAAAGCCACCCGGCCCTGCCGTCGTCAAATAGCGCATACCATTCATTCCACGCACCATCGTCGTATTGCACCTGAAGCCGTCCGACCAAGGTAAAACGTTGTGCGACAAATGTGCCGCTGGTTCCGATTTGCAGCGGACTAAAATCTTCCAGCAATGCGGAATCGCGGCCGGAGTCGACAACGCCGTTATCTTGCCGCACCAGCATGCTGTTGCAATAGCCGCACACCAGCGTCACAGCAGAAGCAGAATGTGCTTCGACAGGTGCGCCGCAGCTTGGGCAGTCGGTTTTGAAGAAAGGAGTTTGAGACATGGATTTGCTTTTCCAGAATGGGTTGGAGTGTTTCAGACGGCCTTAGCGTTTATATCAACTGGTTTTATCAATGATTTCAGATTAGAAACAAACCAAATCGCCGAACAGACTCAATCAAATGATTCAAAAGGCCGTCTGAAACCTTTTCACAGAAGCAGCTCAACGCTTCTTTGAATGATATTTTTCAGACGGCCTTCAATTGATTAACCAATCAACTGTTTCAACACTTCAGCCTTGGCTTTATCAAAATCTTCTTGCGAAATCAAACCGCCATCCAGCAAAGACTTGAGTTTCATCAATTTCGCCTGCGGATCTTCGGCAGCCGGCTGAGCATTTTGCTGAGCCTGTTGCACATTCGGCTGCATCATGCCTGACATGGCACCCGCCATCGCCTGACCAATACCAGCACCCACGCCCAAGCCTGCACCGATTCCGGCAAGTCCGCCTTCATTTTGTGCCGCAAGCGGGATGGATTCGGCGGTTTGATATTGGGTGTAGCGTCCCAAATCGCCGATAACGCCCATCGAAATTTTCTTATCCAACGCAGCCTGAATAGACGCAGGCAAGGTAATGCTTTCAACAGTGAAATTTTCTAACGCCAAACCCAGCTTGGCAAATTCCACACCGAGCAATTCGCCGATTTTTTGCGACAGCAAAACTTGGTTCGCCGCCATATCCAAGAATGGGATACCGGAGCTGCCAAACGCGGCCGCCAATTGGGTGACTGCAATATTGCGCAGCTGGTTTTCCAAGTCTACACCGCTGTATTGCGCCGCCACGCCGCTGACTTCTTTGAAGAATTTTGCCGGATCGCTGATGCGGTAAGAATACATACCGAACGAACGCAGTTGCACCGCGCCAAACTCGGCATCGCGCACGGTAACAGGTTGGGATGTACCCCATTTTCGTGCGAGCTGTTGTTTGGTATTAAAAAAGTAAACATCCGATTTAAACGGGGATTCAAAGAGCTTGTCCCAGTTTTTCAAGTTGGTCAGCACTGGCAACGTTTGCGTATTAAGCGTGTAACGCCCCGGACCGAACACGTCGGCGGTCACGCCTTCATCGACAAACATCGCCATCTGCGCCTCACGCACAGTCAGGCTCGCACCGTTTTGGATCTCCTCATCGGCA
>NZ_JBQCXF010000150.1:0-6631 GCF_051956635.1 Neisseria sp. P0022.S010
AAAAGAGAGAAGGAGGAGGAAGCGGAAGATGGGGAGAAGAGAAAGGAGGGGGGGGGGGGGGGTCCGTATTGTGTTTTATTTCAGACGGCCTGATGGCTCTATTTTTATTGGGAAAACTCGGCTTCGACATCAACTTGGATTTGCTCAAGCTCTTCCTGCCATTGCAGCCAGTTTTCTTCCAGTTGCGTTAATTTTACTTTAGTTTCTGTTAATTGTGCGAGTGTTTCTTGCAATTTGGGTTTATTTTCTTCTGAATAAGCAGATTCTTGTGCCAAAAATGCTTCACAGGCCGTCTGAATATCAGTCAATCGTGCGATTTCTTTTTCGGCCTTGTCGATTTTCTGCTGAATCGGTTTGCTGCGTTTGGTTTTTTCCTGACGGATTTGTGCTTCTATGCGCTTGGTGTCTTTGCGGCTTTGGCTTTGTGCAGAAGCGGCGGGGGCTGTTGCGGCGTTTTCTTGTGCCAATCGCCATTGACGGTAGTCGTTCAAATCGCCGTCGAAGTTGTTCAGACGGCCTTTGTCGATAAGGAGGAAACTATCGGTAGTCGCTTCAAGCAGGCTGCGATCGTGCGATACGACGATTAATGCACCTTGGAAACTTTGCAGGGCAAGTGTCAGGGCGTGGCGCATATCCAAGTCTAGGTGGTTGGTCGGTTCGTCAAGCAGCAGCAAATTAGGTTTTTGCCAGATAATCATGGCAAGGGCGAGCCGCGCTTTTTCGCCGCCGGAGAACGGCTCGGTCTTTTGAACCGCCATATCGCCGACAAAGTTGAAACAGCCTAAAAAGTTGCGGATTTCCTGTTCGCGGACTTCGGGCGAAAGCTGCTGGATATGCCAAACTGGACTTTGGTCGGCGCGTAAGGTGTCCAGTTGGTGTTGTGCAAAATAGCCGATATTGAGCTTTTCGGAGCGGACGATGCTGCCGGAAAGTAAATCGATTTTTCCTGCTAATGCTTTGATAAATGTGGATTTACCGCTGCCGTTAACGCCCAGCAGGCCGTAACGTGCGCCGCTTTCCAAAGAAAGGGTAATGTTGTGCAAAACGGTATTGTCGCCATAACCTAAGTCGGCATGGTCAAGTTTCAACAATGGATTGGGCAGGTGGGTTGGATTGTCAAACTCAAAGGAAAACTCGCTATCCAAATGCGCAGGAGCGATGCGCTCGAGCTTGGCTAATGCTTTCATGCGGCTTTGAGCTTGTACGGCCTTTGTGGCTTTGGCTTTAAACCGGTCGATAAAGGATTGCAGATGTTTGATTTGTGCCTGCTGTTTGACGTAGGCGGCTTGTTGTTGCGCCAGACGTTGGGCGCGTTCGGCTTGGTAGAAATCGTAATTGCCGCCGTATTGGGTCAATTTTTGTTGCGACAGTTCGATGGTTTGCGTTGTGGTGGCATTTAAGAAGTCGCGGTCATGGGAGATGATGATTTGCGTACAGGGCAGGGAGGCGAGATGGTTTTCCAGCCACAATACGGTTTCTAAATCCAAGTGGTTGGTCGGTTCGTCCAAAAGCAGCAAATCGGCACGACAAATCAGTGCTTGGGCAAGGTTGAGGCGCATACGCCAGCCGCCGGAAAAAGATTTGACGGGGTGGGTATGTTCTTCTTGTGCAAAACCCAAGCCGTTAAGCAGTTTGGCGGCGCGTGCCGGAGCGGTATAGGCATCGATTTCTTCAAGTTTGGCGTGATATTCGGCTTGCTTCATGCCGTCGTTTTGCGCTTCTGCTTGGACCAAGGCCGTCTGAAAAGCCTGCAATTCGGCATCGCCTTGTAAAACGTAGTCTAAAGCGGAAATATCTAAATCAGGTGTTTCTTGAGAGACGGAAGCCAACCGCCATGTTTTGGGAATAAGGATTTCGCCGCCATCTTGAGTGATTTCAGCTTTTATCAGCGCAAACAGGCTGGATTTTCCTGTACCGTTTTTACCGATTAAACCAACGCGTTGATCGGGGTTGATTACGGCATCGGCTTTATCGAGCAGGACTTTCAAACCGCGTTGCAGGGTGAGTTTTTTAATTTCTATCATGATGGCAGGCAAGGGGGTAAGTAAAACGAAAGGCGTTATTTTACCTGAAAAGATATATAAAAGGCCGTCTGAACAAGTATGAAAACGAAATCAACGATTTCTATTTCACTTATTCAGACGGCCTTTATGAAATGACAGTCGGAAATGCTTTCAAATTGTCTGTTGTTTCAATTAAATTTGAAGATCGCCATTGTCCGCACGGATTTGGTGCAGGAATTTTTGTGTCCGCTCATGTTTGGGATGATTGAACAAATCTTGCGGGCTGCCTTGTTCGACAATAACGCCGCCGTCCATCACGACAACGGTAGTTGCCACTTCTAAGGCAAATTTGATTTCATGCGTAACGACAACCATGGTCCAGCCTTCTTGCGCCAATTCCTTCATGGTATCCAAAACATCTTGCACCAATTCAGGGTCGAGTGCGGAAGTCGGTTCGTCAAACAGCATTAATTCAGGCTGAATTGCCAATGCGCGGGCAATGCCGACACGCTGCTGTTGACCGCCGGATAGTTGGTAGGGGTAGAGGTCAATCTTATCGCCCAAACCAACTTTTTCAAGCAATTTGACAGCCTCTTCACGCGCTTTGGCGACAGGCTTGCCTTGTACGGCAACCGGCCCTTCCATGACGTTTTCCAACGCAGTTTTGTGTGGAAAGAGGTTGTATTGTTGGAACACCATGCCGGATTTGCGGCGCAGTGCCAAAATATCGTGTTTGCTTGGTTTTTTGGAAAAATCGATGCTTAACGGCTGCGCATTGTCAAACTCGATCTGACCTTGTTCAGGCATTTCTAAAGCGTTTAAACAGCGTAAAAACGTGGTTTTGCCTGAGCCGGAAGGACCTAAGATAACAATCACTTGTCCTTTGCCGACATCCAAATCGATGCCGCGCAAAATGGTATTTTCGCCAAAGGTCTTATGGATATTGCGGATTTTAATCATGACAACTCCTTATTTGGCGACATAGCGGTCGAAACGTTTTTCCAAACGCGCCTGAATCAAAAACAGCACTTTGCAGAAACACCAATAAACCAATGCGGCTTCGATATAAACGGGTAAAAAGTCATAAGTACGGTTTGCTGTCTCTTGGGCAACACGGAAAAGCTCAGTTACCGTTACCACTGCGGCAAGCGAGGTGTTTTTGAACAAGCCGATAAATTCGTTGCTTAAAGGCGGTACAGCAACGCGGAATGCCTGCGGTGCGACAATGCGGCGGAAAGTCTGCATATAGGTCATACCGATGGAGAAACCTGCTTCCCATTGGCCTTTAGGTACGGACAAAATTGCCGCGCGTATGGTTTCGGAAGCGTATGCGCCGACATTGAGCGAAAAGCCGATGATGGCGGCAGGAATCGGGTCGATATAGATGCCGATGGAAGGCAAACCATAGAATACGATGACCAACTGCACCAATAGCGGCGTACCGCGAATGACGGAAATATAAAATTCAACCAGCTTCAGCAAGCATTTTTGGAAAATGCTGTCGGAGGGCATGATTCGCACCAAAGCAACGGCTACGGCAATAATCATGCCGATAACGAAAGAAGCGATCGCCAAAGGCAAAGATACTGCAAAGCCGGCTTTGACCATAGGCCAAAACGCGCTGATGAGCATATCAGCGCGTGTTTCCGTCATAAACGGCAGAGAGGCAAGGAAATTATTTAACACTGATGTCTTTTCCGAAGAATTGTTCGCCTAGTTTTTTCAGTGTGCCGTCGGCTTTCAGCTCGTTGATTGCCGTGCTGAATTTCGCCAAGACTTCGTCATTGCCTTTATTGACAATCAAGCCGGAACCGACTTTTTCATCGGCAGGCGCAGACCAAACGATTTTCACGCCCGCATTCGGGTTTTTCTTCATATAGTCTAAAACTGCCAATTCATCGTTTAAAGTCGCATCCGCGCGTTTTTGTTCAATCAGGGTCAGCGATTGTGCCAAACCGTCCACCGGTACGAGTTCTGCGCCCGCAGCTTTGGCTTTTTCGCCATAGTTGCTGGTCAGGGATTGTGCGGTTTTTACGCCTTTGATGTCGTCGATGGATTTGATGTTGCTGTCTTTACGGGCAACCAATACGGCACCGCTCCAGCTGTAAGGCTCGGATTTGTCAAAAGTCGCTTGACGCTCAGGGCTGGTCAGGCCGACTTGGTTGGCGACTACGTCAAAACGGCCGGCTCTCAAACCTGCCATCATGGAATCCCATTGAGTTTCTTTAAATTCAACTTTGATGCCCAGTTTGTCGGCAACTGCGCGGGTTACTTCGACATCGTAGCCGGTCAATTTGCCGTCTTTATCGTGGTAGGTGAATGGTGCGTAAGTACCTTCCGTACCGACAGTGATGGTACCTTTGTTGTTGATACGCTCAATCAGTGAGCCGGAGGCCGCACCGGATTGTGCCGGAGCAGAAGAAGCTGAGTTGCTGCCTTCTCCACCGCAAGCAGCCAAAACTACTGCAGCGATGCTGCCGAGTACGAATTTTTTCAACATGGATTTTTACTCCTGACTTTAAGTGTGTCATTTGGTATTAAAGCGTGCATTCTAAGCGAAACTGCCCAAAATACAAAATACATCTTAATGCCTTAAAAGGCCGTCTGAACGCTGATTTGTTCAGACGGCCTTGAATGATGTATAAAAAATTTAGCTTATGCAATTTCAAGCCACATGACTTGATAGGGTTGCAGTACCAAGTCCTGATTCAGAGAAACGGTTTGGCCGCTGATTAAATTGTGCGCTTTAAACGGCATGGCCTGCAGAGTGTGCGCACTGATGGTTTGCGCATGTTCACTGAAGTTGCCGAATGCCAAAAGCGCGTTGTTGCGCATATAGCCGATGATGTGTTTGTTGTTGGTGTTGAAGGTAACCAACCTGCCGCCATTAAAGCGCGGATTGCTCTGGCGGATGGAGATCATATGGCGCAAACCTTGGAAGATTTGACCGGCAGTGGTCGAGCTGTCATGGCGTTGGTTGTACAACTCCTCATTGTACCGAGGACGGTGTGCCCAGCGGCTGTCGTCGCTCTTATTGCTGTCTTGCGACCAGTCGTCGTCATTGAGCGTACCCACTTCGTCGCCTAGGTAAATCAGCGGCAGGCCGCCGGTACTCAAAGCAATGCTGTACAAAAGTTTGATGCGGTTAACGGCATGCGGATCGTTTTGAGCCAAGCCGACCAATGCTGCGGCTGTACCGCTGACGCGGCAGTCGCCTGTGCTTGGGTTGTATTGGAACGGTACACCGCGCGCGAAGCTACCGTCGAAGTGGTTGACGAAGAAGCGGTTGAGAAATTGTCGGTGGTCGTAGCCGTGAATACCGAATTGCGATGCGTCTTCGTCGGCGAACGTCCAGCCGATATCGTCATGACTGCGGACGTAGTTGACCCATGCAGTGTGGTCGGGCAGGTTGTGGCGGTAGGTTAGTGCTTGATGGAGCAGGTTGACTTCGCGTGTGGCGAGGGTGTTCCACAACAGTGCCATTTGCAGAGGGTTGTAGCCGATTTGACATTCGTCTTGGCTGATGTATTGGACAACTTGGTCAGGATGGACGATGGCTTCGGATTTGAAGAACACGGCTGGCGCTGCGATACGCATTACGGAGTTAAACGCGCGAATCAGAGCGTGTGCCTGAGGCAGGTTTTCGCAGCTTGTGCCCATTTGCTTCCAAATAAAGGCAACGGCATCCATGTGCAGAATATCAACGCCCAAGTTGGCAAGGAACATCATTTCGCCAGCCATGGCACGGAATACCCATTGGTTGCTGTAATTCAAGTCCCATTGGAAGGAGTTGAATGTCGTCCATACCCAGCGACCGTCTTCCAGTTGCGAGAAGCCGCCCGGATGTTGGTCGGGGAAGATTTCACGCAGGGTGCGGTCGTATTGGTCGGGCATCCAGCGGTCGGGGAAGATGTAGTAGAAGTTGTCGTAGAGCGGATCTCCGGCGGCGCAGCCTTTTGCCCATTCGTGTTCGTTAGAAGTATGGTTGAAGATGAAATCGACGACGGCGGAAATACCTGCTTCGTGCAAGGCGGCAATGACATCGCGCAAGTCGTCTATTGTACCCAGTGCCGGATTGACATCACGGTAGCTGCTGACTGCATAGCCGCCGTCGCTTTTGCCTTCAGGACATTTAAACAGGGGCATCAAGTGCAGATAGGTCAGGCCCAACTCTTGGAAATAAGGGATTTTGGCTTTCAAGCCTTGCAGATCGCCGGCAAACAAATTGACGTAGCACACGCCGCCAACCTGTTTGTTGGACAAAATCCAGTCAGGATCGTTTTCGCGCGCAATATCAATATCTTTTAAGGATGAGTTGCGTTGTGAATAGCTTTGCCATGCTTGGGCAATCAGTTGCTCCAGCATGGGGAGGACGGCTTCGTTGTTGTTGTAAACATTGTCCAGCTCATGCATCAGTTTGGGGAAGTGTTCCTCAAGTCGTCTGTCAAACTGTTTCCAGTCTTCAGATGTAGGAAAACGTTGCGTTGTTTACACCACAGGTTGAGAATGAAGCCTGCAAGACCTCAAACGGCGTATCGCCGTTCAAACTGCGATGCGGCTTCACAGTGTTATAGAAATTAACAAAGCGGCACAACTCCTTTCGCCGGTGTTCCGGACTGTCAAACAAC
>NZ_JBQCXF010000151.1:0-6615 GCF_051956635.1 Neisseria sp. P0022.S010
GTATCAGCACGACGTGAACCAAAGCCAGCTCGCTAAATCGCTGGACGCGGTGGTCGAAGACTGCGTGAACGCCGTCGGCGTGGACGTGAACACCGCTTCCGCCCCGCTCTTGGCGCGGATTTCCGGTTTGAATCAAACCCTTGCCCAAAACATCGTCGCCTACCGCGATGAAAACGGTGCGTTCGACAGCCGCAAAAAATTGCTGAAAGTACCGCGCTTGGGCGAAAAAACCTTCGAACAGGCGGCGGGCTTTTTGCGGATTAACGGCGGCAAAGAGCCGCTGGACGCGAGCGCCGTCCACCCCGAAGCCTATCCCGTCGTCGCCAAAATGCTGGCGCAACAAGGCATTACCGCCGCCGAACTCATCGGCAACCGCGAGCGCGTGAAGCAAATCAAAGCGTCCGACTTCACCGATGAACGCTTCGGCCTGCCGACCATTTTGGACATTCTGTCCGAGCTGGAAAAACCCGGCCGCGACCCGCGCGGCGAATTTCAGACGGCCTCATTTGCCGAAGGCATCGACGAAATCAGCGACTTGCAAGTCGGCATGATACTCGAAGGCGTGGTTTCCAACGTCGCCAACTTCGGCGCGTTCGTGGACATCGGCGTCCATCAGGACGGCTTGGTGCACATCTCCGCCCTGTCCAACAAGTTCGTCCAAGACCCGCGCGAAGTGGTGAAAGCCGGCGACGTGGTGAAAGTGAAAGTGCTGGAAGTCGATACCGCCAGAAAACGCATCGCGCTGACCATGCGCTTGGATGACGAAGCGGGCAGTACAGCCAAAAGCAACAGGTCGTCTGAAACCCGACATCAGGAACGCCGCGACCGCAAACCCCAACGCAACGACCGCGCCCCGACCAATTCGGCGATGGCGGATGCGTTTGCGAAGTTGAAGCGGTAAGGTAGAAAACCCATTGAAGGCCGTCTGAAAAGTGATGTTCAGACGGCCTTTATCGTATGGGGCGAATGAGATAATTGGTGGAATGGATATAGTAATGCGCCCGTTGAATGTTACCGATACATTTTGTAGTAGGTATCTGCAAATAAGCGTATAGTTCCAAATATCACAAACCCATCATCACAACCTTAGGAGTTCAAACCATGAAACCTGTTTTGTTTGCCGCGCTGATTTCCTGTTTCTCCGTTGCTGCGTATGCTGCCTGTACCGACAGCCAGCAGCAGTGCGTGATTTATAAAAACGGTAATGTCGCGACAGAAGGCGGCTGTACGGTCAGCAAATGCCAGAGTGCCGATGCGCAAGTGTTGAAATGGAAGCTGAAAAACGGCAAAGGCGTCACCGTGGAAATCGGAAAAAACGGTAAGGTTTTGGTGAACAAGAAACCGGGTGCGAAAGCGAACAACAGCAATGCGTCAGGCATGGGTTTGACATGCTATGCCGCTGATGCGGACAAACGCGAACAGTTCTGCTCGACCAATTATTGATTGGATTGTTACTTTGATTAAAGGCCGTCTGAAAAGTGTTTCAGACGGCCTTGATGTTTATCCTTCCGATATTTTTTCATTGAGAAAGTCGATAAAGCTGCGTACTTTTGCGCTGAGAAAGGCCCTGTCGACATAAGTGGCGTTCAGTTGATCTGCCCAGATGGTGTAATCGGGCAGGAGTTGGATCAATGTGCCGTCCTTCAATTCCTGCTGAACTGCCCAAAGGGGCTGATAGCCTATGCCTGCGCCTGCTTTAATCAGCTCGCGGATCATCAATGTGTTGTCGCTGCGGATAACCGGGGAGAGATGGAGAATGGCTTTTTCTGCGGTAGCGCGGTGGGTAATTTCCTGGTCTTGTTGATTGGTATAGGAAGGCAGGATGGCTTGGTGCTGCATGACGGCTTCGGGTGTATCGGGTGTGCCGTGTCGGGCAAGATAGTCGGGGGCGGCAAGCAGAACGAACTCGATTTTGGCCAGCGGTTTGACGATCAGCGAAGGGGAGGGGGTTTTGGAAACGCGCAAGGCGAGGTCGAAGCCTTCGGCGATGAGGTCGATATGGCGGTTGTCGAGGACGAGGTCGAGCGTGACTTTGGGATAACGCTGGCGGTATTCTGCCAACCATGCGCTCATATTGCCGCCTGCAAACCACAGGGGCATGGTTACGCGCAACATACCTTGCGGCGTGTCGGCACCGCCTGCCGCTTTTTGGGCGGCGGTGTCCAAGGTATCCAGCGCGTAGCTGCATTGGCGGTAGTATTCTTCGCCTGCCTCGGTCAGGTGGAGGTTGCGGCTGTTGCGGTGTAAGAGCTTGGCTTGAATGGTGTTTTCCAGATGGCTGACGTGTTTGCTGGCCATGGCGGTGGAGATGTCGAGCTGATCAGCGGCACGGGTAAAACTACCGCTTTGAACCACTTGGCGGAAAACTTTTAGGCTGAATAGGGTATCCATGATTTCTCATTAGGAAACGTTGTATCAATAATTTTAGTATATATCTCTTACTGGGAATTATCTATACTGCACTTATTGAAATTGCTCCCTACCTCTTTCAGGTAGCCATTAAAATAAGGATTATTAAGATGTCAGCCCTCAAATCATTCCAACCGGTTGTATTGTCTGTCTTGCGTATTGTTGCGGCGTATCTGTTTTTGCTGCATGGCACGGCCAAGTTTTTCAGTTTTCCGATGTCTATGGGCGGCGCGCCCGAAGGATTGATGCTGGTGGCCGGTATTTTGGAAATTGTCGGCGGTATCTTATTGATATTGGGCCTGTTTACGCGTCCAGCCGCGTTTGTTTTGTCCGGTCAGATGGCTGTCGCCTACTTTATGGCGCACGCGTCTTCTGGTAATGTTTTGTTTCCATTGGCCAACCATGGCGAATCTGCCGTTTTGTTCTGTTTCGTGTTTTTGTATCTGGCAGTAGCCGGTGGCGGAGCGTGGGCTTTGGATAACGTTTATGGTAAAGATAAAGATTAATTTAAGGAAGAGATCATGACTTATTCTGTTTTGCAACAAGCTGCTGAAACCCGTCGTTCTATCTATGCATTGAACAACACCCTGCCTCTGTCCAATGAGGAAGTAACCAAAATCATCGAACACGCCGTTTTGCATACGCCGTCTTCTTTTAATTCGCAATCTGCCCGAGTGGTCGTATTGTTTGGCGAAGAACATACCAAAGTGTGGCATTTTGTTGAAGAAGCGTTGCGTGCGGTTGTTCCTGCCGAGCAGTTTGAAGCCACCGCACAAAAACTGAACTTGTTTAAAGCAGGCGCGGCGACAGTTTTGTTCTTTGAAGATCAAGATGTTGTCAAAGGCTTGCAAGAGAAGTTCCCATCTTATGCAGCCAACTTCCCGATCTGGGCCGATCAGGCAAATGCCATGGTTCAATATGCCGTGTGGACAACATTGGCGGCTACCGGTATCGGCGCCAATCTGCAACACTACAATCCGCTGCCTGATGCGGCCATTGCTAAAGAATGGAACCTGCCGGAAAGCTGGTTGTTGCGTGCGCAAATGGTGATTGGCGGTATCGCGGCCCCTGCCGGCGAAAAAGCCTTCCAACCAATCGAAGGCCGTCTGAAAGTATTCGGCGCATAAATGAAATGATGCTTTAAACAAAGGGCGCGATGTTTGTGCCCTTTTTGAAATAGCAAAATTAAAAAGGCCGTCTGAAAACAGTTTCAGACGGCCTTTTATCTATGTCATGAAATCAACCACGGCGCCAAGTTGTACCGCCGGCGTTGTCTTCCAGAATGATTTTGTGTTCGTTCAGAAGGTCGCGGATGCGGTCGGATTCCGCCCAGTTTTTATCCGCGCGTGCCTGTTTGCGGCGGGCGATTAAGTCTTCGATTTCTTCGTTGGAGAGGCTGTCTGAAACGGCACCACCTTGCAGGAACTCGGTCGGATCGCGTTGCAACAGGCCGATGATGCCGCCCAAGGCTTTCAGGCAGCCGGCGAGGTGCGCATCATTGGTTTTGTTTACTTCGCCTGCCAGTTCGAACAACACGGCAACGGCTTCGACCGTACCGAAATCGTCGTTCATGGCGGCGTAGAAGCGGCGGGTGTAGTCGTTGGCGTTTTCAGATAAATCAAACTCAGCCGCCGGTGTGTTTTTCAACGTGGTGTACAGGCGGGTCAGCGCGCCTTTTGCGTCGTCTAAATGCGCGTCGGAGTAGTTCAGCGGGCTGCGGTAGTGGGCGCGCAGGATGAAGAAGCGCACGACTTCGGGGTCGTATTGTTTCAACACTTCGCGGATGGTGAAAAAGTTGCCCAGCGATTTGGACATTTTTTCGCCGTCCACACGGATAAAGCCGTTGTGCAGCCAGTATTTGACGTGGCTGGCGATGCTTTGACCGTGGTGGGTTTGCGCGTGGTCGTGGCCGCAGGTATGACCACTGGCACCGACGCTTTGGGCAATTTCATTTTCATGGTGCGGGAACTGCAAATCCGCGCCGCCACCGTGGATGTCGAAAGTATCGCCGAACAGGTTTTCACTCATGGCGGAGCATTCAATATGCCAACCCGGACGGCCATTGCCCCAAGGGCTTTCCCATGCAGGTTCGCCTGCTTTGGCCGCTTTCCACAACACAAAATCAAGCGGATCGCGTTTGAAACCGTCCACTTCCACACGTTCGCCTGCGCGCAAGTCATCCAACGATTTGCCCGATAACTGGCCGTAAGCGGCAAACTCGCGCACAGCATAGTAAACGTCGCCGTTTGCGGCAGGATATGCTTTGCCGTTTTGAATCAGGGTCTCAATCATGGCAATCATTTGCGGAATGTTTTCCGTCGCCTTCGGCTCGATGTCGGGACGCAATACGCCCAAAGCATCGGCATCTTCGTGCATAGCCTGAATGAAGCGCGCGGTCAGTTCGCCGATGGTTTCGCCGTTTTCAGCCGCACGGGCGATGATTTTGTCGTCGATGTCGGTAATGTTACGCACATAAGTGAGCGGATAACCGCACTCGCGCAGCCAGCGGGCAATCATGTCGAACACAACCATCACGCGGGCATGGCCTAAGTGGCAATAGTCGTAAACAGTCATGCCGCAAACGTACATACGCACGTTTTTAGGGTCGATGGGGGAGAAGGGTTCTTTTTGACGGGTTAGGGTATTGTAGATGGTGGTCATGAGGTTTCGCTAAAGGTTGTCGTTTGGTGTAGAGGCCGTCTTAATCATGCTTTAACGGCGTTTATAAATTGAATACGGTTATAGAATTCTAAAACAAATTTATGGCTGTGTCCGTTGTTACTTTATCGTTTGATTTTTGAAAAAAGGAGAATGCTGCTTACCGAAAGGGCAGGTATAAAACCCGCCCTATGTTTTGTATTTTCAGACGGCCTGTGGATAAAAAAGGCCGTCTGAAATTTTTTACTCCGGCTTAAACACGCCGGTATCCGTTTTAGGCTGCTGCTCAGTAATTTCGGCTTTTGCGACTGCCTGCTCCGCTTCGGCTTTTTCAGCTTCAATGCGTTTTTTCTCAGTCAGATATTGGTTGATTTGGTGTATCAATTCCTGCGTACCTTGGTGGGTCAACGCACTGATTTGGAAGAGGCGCGGAGTTTCCATATCGAATTGGAAGCGGTCGTCTGGTTTCGGATAGTCCCAGCCGATGGCTTCGAGGAAGGCGGCGCTACGCGCTTGGGCTTCTTCTTCGTCGAGCATGTCGAGTTTGTTCAGCACCAGCCAGCGCGGTTTGTCGTAGAGTTCTTCGTCGTATTTGCGCAATTCGTTGATGATGGCGAGGGCTTCTTCGGCGGGATTAACGGTTTCGTCGAAGGGGGCCAAATCGACGACGTGCAACAGCAGGCCGGTGCGCGATAGGTGTTTGAGGAAGCGGTGGCCGAGGCCTGCGCCTTCTGCTGCGCCTTCAATCAGGCCGGGGATGTCGGCCATGACGAAGCTGTGGTTTTCGTCGATGCGCACGACGCCTAAATTCGGATGCAGGGTGGTGAAGGGGTAGTTGGCGATTTTGGGGCGTGCGGCGGAGACGGCGGTAATCAGGGTGGATTTACCGGCGTTGGGCATGCCTAATAAGCCGACATCGGCGAGGACTTTAAGCTCGAGTTGCAGGGAACGGGTTTCGCCTTCTTCGCCGGGCGTGGATTGTTTCGGGGCGCGGTTGACGGAGGATTTGAAGTGGATGTTGCCCAAGCCGCCTTTGCCGCCTTTAGCAAGGCAGACGCACTGGCCGTGGTGGGTGAGGTCGGCGACGATTTCGTCGGTGTCGAGGTCGCGGATAAGGGTGCCGACGGGCATTTTGAGGACGATGTCGTCCGCCCCTGCGCCGTAGCGGTCGGAACCGTGGCCTTTTTCGCCGTTTTTGGCTTGGTAGCGTTTGACGAAACGGTATTCGACGAGGGTGTTGGTGTTTTCGTCGGCTTCTGCCCAAACGCTGCCGCCTTTGCCGCCGTCGCCGCCGTCAGGGCCGCCGCGGGGTACGAATTTTTCGCGGCGGAAACTGGTTGCGCCATTACCGCCTTTGCCTGCGGCGACTTCGATTTTTGCTTCGTCGATAAATTTCATGGTGTTCTCTTATGGGTGTTCGATTGTTTCAGACGGCCTTTGTTAATAGAGGAGCTTGGTGTCTGAACGGATAAAATGTTGCTTATTATAAAGGATATTTCGGTTTTAGGCCGTCTGAAATATGGTTTCAGACGGCCTTGGATTTATTGG
>NZ_JBQCXF010000152.1:0-6576 GCF_051956635.1 Neisseria sp. P0022.S010
TTGCCGCTGCAAAAAATACGCCGTATTTCATCAGTAAAACTTTCTTCATCATTACGAATGTGGCAAGATTCGGTATCTTAAACAAAAACCACACAAAAAGCCATGATGACCGAAAGCGAATTCATCCGCATGAGCGAAGAATTGTTCGAACACATCGAAGACCAAATCGACGAAAACGGCTGGGATTTCGACTGCCAGTTTGCCGGAAACGTCCTGACCATCGAAGCCGAAAACGGCACGCAAATCATCGTCAACCGCCACACGCCCAACCAAGAATTGTGGATTGCCGCCAAAAGCGGCGGCTACCATTTCGCCGAGCAAAACGGCAAATGGCTGGCAACGCGCGACAGCCGCGATTTCTACGACGTTTTAAACGAAGCACTGAGTGCGGCTTCGGGCGAAGCAGTTGAGATTGCAGAATTGTGATTCAGTCTTCAAATATCTCTAGCTAAAAATCTATTTACCTCAAAGGATACCCAAATGCCCCTACTAGACAGTTTCAAAGTCGACCACACCCGTATGCACGCCCCTGCCGTACGCGTGGCAAAAACCATGACCACGCCCAAAGGCGACACCATTACCGTGTTTGACCTGCGTTTCTGCATTCCCAACAAAGAAATCCTGCCCGAAAAAGGCATTCATACGCTGGAACACCTGTTCGCAGGCTTTATGCGCGACCACTTAAACGGCAACGGCGTTGAAATCATCGATATTTCCCCGATGGGCTGCCGCACCGGTTTCTACATGAGCCTCATCGGTACGCCCGACGAGCAAAAAGTGGCCGACGCATGGCTCGCTTCAATGCAGGATGTTTTGACCGTTCAAGACCAAAGCAAAATCCCCGAGTTGAACGAATACCAATGCGGTACCTATATGATGCACTCGCTTGCCGAAGCACACGAAATTGCCCAAAACGTTTTGGCACGCAAAGTCGCCGTCAATAAAAACGAAGAGCTGACATTGGACGAAAGCCTGTTGAACGCTTAATACTCAATGACAGCAAAGGCCGTCTGAAACTTTATATGACAAGTTTCAGACGGCCTTAAGACCTTTTATTCCAATTTTCAACCTTCCAACCACAGTTTTACACCGCCTAAAAATAAGTTGGCGGATGCTGACAGTGTACATAGTATAATTACACTTTAAACAAACAACCTGATTCTATTGCCTTTATGAAACCGTTTTTCTGCAAAACCGCCATTGCCCTCAGCCTGACCCTCCCCGCCGCCGCCAACGCTGCCGAGTATGTCTGCAATGTTGAAGGCATTACTGTTTATGCTTCATATCAGATCAATGACGCCTGTCGCATAGTTGAAACAAACAATGTAACAGAAAACAGCGTCGTTGCGATTCCAGGCGACACTCCGGTTTTAAAAACGGTACAAACAACAGAATTTAAAGCATCTGCCGCTGACTACGTTCATACTTCTCAAGCAACGCCTGCGGTACAAACCCCAGTCGTTGTTACTCGAAATGAATACGGTGTTCCCGCACCTATTTCCATTCCGATGGCACAAACTCGACAAGCTGTGCCTACGAATAAAACCATTGCAGACAGCGTAATCGTCTCCAACAATACGCCTGTTTTGGAAACACCAGCCGTTGCAAAACCTGAAAACTATGTTGTTGATACTACTGTCCACAACACAACTCCTGTCGTACAAACGCAGACGACTGCTGCTCAAGAGGACAACACTATTGTTCCTCCAACGCTCGCAGCACAAATCCAACCTACCGTTGCAGCCGACAAAGCCATTGCGGACAGCGTAATCGTTCCCAACAATACGCCTACTCTGGAAGCGCCGCCCACAATAAAAGCTGAAAACTATGTTGCTGACACTACTGTCCGCAATACAACTCCTGTCGTACAAACTCAGTCTAGTGCGACCCAAACAGAAAACAGTGTTGTTCCTGTAATGCTTGCCGCACAAGCCCAACCTACTGCTTCTACCGAGAAAACAGTTTCAGACGGCATTGCTATTATTAATGAAACACCAGCTGTTCAACCTGTTGTACCTGCAATCCAAATTCCACAAGAGATTATTCAGAACTCGGCAGCTCAGCCGCAAACTTCAACTACCCAAAATAACCAAGCGGTAACAGCTCAGGATGAAGTGCTCGATAAAACACCTGCCAAAGTCGAGACTAAGCGCAAAGGCAAAACTTATGCCAAAACCTCCTCTCGACGCAAAGCTAAGGTCAGCTGTACTAAAACAGCCGTTGTCCTCGCATCTGAAGAACAAGCAGCCAAACCTATTGCCACAGCTTCGGCCGAACCAAGCACGCCGGCAACTTCCGCTCCGGTAGAACATGGCAAAACCACTGTCCCAACACCTTTCCCTCAAGCATACAAACCGGCAGCTGACATTTTGCTGGATAAAGGAAATAATGACAGCGATATCAAAATTCTGCCGAATGTACCGATTACCAGCGTGACCAACACAGCCGAAGCCGCCAATCCGCGCCTTAATATTACCCTGCGCAACCGTCAGAACAAATCACGCAGTTCTTCATACAGCAAATACAAAGCCCCTGTTATCCGTACTGCACCTGTGGTTACGCCGGCTCCTAAGCCAAGCCCTAAAGAAACCCGCAAACAGATATTGCAGACCGAAGTACGCAATGAACAGGCCGCTATTACCCGCCTTCAAACACAGCTGAATGCGGCCAAACAAAAAGGCGAGCAGATTAAAATCCAACAGCTGACCCGTACCATCAACGCCCGTAAAGCGAATATCCGCGCTATTCAAGGTGAGATGTCTCGTTGATTGGTTTTTGATACAAAAAGGCCGTCTGAAAATATTTTCAGACGGCCTTTTTAATGACATAAACCTTATTTATTCAAAAGACAAATACTTTCTCTAAAATCATTTGCCGATCACGCCAAAGTATATTTCTTCACACTCCTACCCTCGTGCGCCATTACTTCTTCTATCCAATCGGCGATATTTTGCCAATAATATTGTGGCTTTTCAGACGGCCTATCAGCCTGCATCACTTCATCATTCAACACAATGGGAACACCCTGCTCTGCACCGGCTTCAAGCAACATCCAAATACTGCCTTCATGGGTATCGGCATGAGCTGCTTGATGTTCATATGCCCAGCCAACCGCAGCTTGTCCGCCATTTTGCACAGACTGCATCGCCAGCAATAATGGATGAAAGCAGGTATCCACATTGTTGTCAGCAGCCACGACCAAAGTTGCACCATGCGTGCCTAACGCTTGCGCGGCATGAAAAACGGGAGAGTTGTGTAGATTGGCGATAAAGTCAAACGGCATCGCGGCGTGATGGTTCAGCACATTGTCTGCCATTTTTTCAAATACGGATGGCGAAGAAAATGGTGTACCGAGAAAAACAGCGCAATCAGAACGGATTTCGCTTTGTTCCTTTAACTGCCCTGCACCAAGCGCGGCAATCAAACTCAAGCGGCTGAGGCGGCGGGTATCTATACCGCTTTGCTGCTTTAAGGTTTGTTTGAGAATTTTGCCGCCGGTGCCGGCGCCAGTATCAAAACGCACGGCGGCGGTAATACGGATATTAGGATTTACGGTTGCCATTGCCATACCAAAGATGTGTTGCTGCCGCCAAAACCAAACTGATTGGCCAAACAGAAAAAGCCGCCTTTTTGTGAGGCTGCACACTCAGAAAAACAAATTTTCCGCCCCTGATAATCGCTGCTTCCGCCTCGTTTTAAAGCAGATAAAAGCAAAGCCGTTTCAAGGGCTGCCGTTGCGCCAAGCGTGTGTCCGATTTGTGGTTTGAACGCCATCAAAGGAGGCAGTGTACCGAATATGTTTTCCAGCGCGGCCAATTCGGTGGCATCGCTGTCAGCCGTGCCGATGCCGTGTGTTTTAACGGCTGCAATGCTTTCAGGAGCGATGCCTGCAACATCCAAAGCTCGACGCATCACCTGTTCTTGCGCTTGGCCATCGCTTTGAATCAGGTCATTGCCTGTATTGGCGGCGTGTCCAATAAGTTTCAGACGGCCTGAAGAAGATTCGGGAGCAGCGGAAGATAAGGCAAGTGCGGCAACACCTTCGCCTAAAATCAAACCGTTTCTGCCAAAAGGCCGATACTGTTCGGCCAGCAAACCCAAACTGTGAAAATGCAGCAAAGTCAGCCGGTTGAGGTTTTCAATACCAAGCACAAAGGCACGCTCCGCCCCGTCGCGCAAACAATTATCCGCCTGAATCAGCGCATGGGCAGATGAAGTGCAGGCAGTAGCGAAACTGAAAATCTGCCGATTGCCGCTGCGCCGGCGCAAATCTTCGGCAAGATAAAGCAGATTGTGTTCTTCTACCGCCCTATTGCCCGCAAAATGGCGGTTTTCATATTCGGAGATGGAATAGGAACTGGAACCGATAAACACCGGCGCATCATGCCAGCTTTCAGACGGCCAGCCTGCACTTTCAGCGGCTCGGCGCAAATGTTGTTCGGCAATATCCGCAAATTCCTTCCGCCTCAAACTGTCGCCGGCGAATGCACGAAAATAAGCAGCTTGCTGCGGTTGGTTTAAAAACGTATAAGACACCGCATCAGGCCGTCTGAAATCCGTTTGCGGATTCAAGGCAGAAGTGGCCGCCGTACCGCAAACCCAACTCACGCGCCATGCTCCGCACGGATAAACGCCGCCAAATCGCGTACGCACATCATATGTTTGCGCACCATCCGGTCGCCCTGCAGGCGCACTTGGAAATACTGTTGCAAGGCAACGCTGATCTGCAGCGCATCAAGCGAATCCAAACCGACCGGACTGTCATCGCCAAACAAAAGTGCATCGTCGGTGAAATCATCCATATCCACATCGTCGGCCTTATCGGCCTCTTGCACGATTAGCTTTTTCAATTCCGCTTCCAGCTCGTGCCCGGCCAGTGTAAAGGTGTAAGACATTTTTTAAACCCCCATTTTTATCTCTTGAAGCAACAGCTCGTTTTAGCGAAACTCGCTACACTCGTTTTCAGACGGCCCGAACTTTATGCAAAATCGCCCCAAAGCGTCTGCATGGTGGCAATGGCCGCAAGTGAGGCGGTTTCGGTACGCAACACCCGTTTGCCAAGCGTAACGGATTGAAAACCGGCATCAAATGCCTGCTGCTCTTCCTTCTCCGTCCAGCCGCCTTCCGGGCCGACCATAAACACGACTTTGCCGGATTGCGGCCGAACATCACTCAGTTTTTGTGCGCGGTTCAAGCTCATTAACAGTTTGGTCGTTTCCTGCGGCAACTGCTGCAGAGCCTGTGCATAAGTCGTCAGCGGCAAAACCTTCGGCACAATATTGCGGCCGCTTTGTTCACACGCCGAAACGACGATTTCCTGCCAACGCGCCACCCGCTTTTCAGCGCGTTCTCCACTCAAGCGGACGACACAGCGTTCGCTGATGACCGGGCGAATTTCTGCCACGCCCAATTCCACGCTTTTCTGCAAAGTGAAATCCATGCGCTCGGCGGCGGATACCGCCTGTACCAACGTAATGTTTAGCGGCGATTCGTTGTCCGTTACCTCTTCACGCAAAATCCGCACGCTGGCGCGGCGCTTTTCCAAAACTTCGGGTAAAGCCGGATATGCCTTGCCATTACCGTTAAACAACACGATTTCTTCCGTGTTTTTCACGCGCAATACATTCAGATGGTGCACCACATCATCGGGCAATTCGACCACGCTGTCGGGGCTTAAGGCAAAATCAACATAAAATCGGGGCATGGTTTCCTGCTTTATTCATGTATATAATTTAAACTTTCGTGAACGAAGTTGAAACACGGCGGCATACACTTGCCTGCCTGATTTTGATTTCATCCACTATAATTTGAAAACTTCCCGAATTTTAATCCACTGTCACGCAAAACTGCAAAAAACAAGGATACGCCGTGCTATACCGTTTACAGAAAGTCGTCCGCCACATCGCCCAAACCGAAGTCATGCCGCGTTTTCTGAACACGCCGTCACGACGCAAGGAAGACGGCTCGGTTTTGAGTGAAGCAGATTTGGCCGCACAAACCGCTTTTGCCGCCGCCCTGCCCTTATTGGAGGATTGTCCGATGTTGGGCGAGGAGATGAGCGTTCAGGAGCAAACCCGTTTGTGGAACGAACATTCAGACGGCCTGTGGATTGTCGATCCTATCGACGGCACAAACAACTTCGTCAACGGTTTGCCGCATTTTGCCGTATCCGTCGCACTGGTTAAAAACGGCCACGCCGAATTGGGCGTGATTTACAATCCGGTCAGCGGCGAATGTTTCTATGCCGAACGCGGCAAAGGCGCATTTCTCAACGGCACGCCGCTGCCGCTGCGTTCCGAAAACAAAAAACTCAACGAATCCATTGCCGGCGTGGAAATCAAATACCTGCGTTCGGGCAAACTCGCCAGCCGCATGAATACCCTTGCCCCATTCGGCACAATCCGCAGCATGGGCAGCAGCACGCTCGACTGGTGCTATCTTGCCAGCGGCCGCTACGATATTTACATCCACGGCGGACAAAAGCTTTGGGACTACGCTGCCGGCGCATTGATTTTTGAAGAAGCCGGCGGCTGCCTGACTACTTTGGAAGGCGACGATTTTTGGAGCGGCGAACAT
>NZ_JBQCXF010000153.1:0-6574 GCF_051956635.1 Neisseria sp. P0022.S010
GCAGCTGCCGCTGTCTTAGCTTCACCCGCTTTGGTATCTGCTGCCGCTGCCGCTTGTGCTGCTTCGCCTGCTTTCGTTAAAGCTTGACCCGCTTTAGTGTCTGCCGCAGCTGCCGCTGTCTTAGCTTCACCTGCTTTCGTTAAAGCTTGACCTGCATCGTTCTTCGCTGCTGCTGCGTCTGATTTCGCTTTTGTCGCATCTGCTTGTGCTGATACAGCTTTAGCGTCTGCTGTATTCGCTTTGTTTAATGCGTTATTGGCTGTTGTATTTGCCGTAGTTGCTAAGCTATGCGCTGCATCTGCGCGTGCTTGTGCTGCAACCGCTTTATCATCTGCCGCCTTCGCTGCTTTCGCCGCTTCAACTGCTTTAAAGTACGCGTTACCTGCCGACTGCCCAACAGCGTATAACTGAGAACCATTCACTGCATCGGTAGAATTTGCATCATAGTACCCTGGAGCCACATGTTGAATTCGACGAGTATTCGTTGCATTACCAACCGTAACAGCCCCCGAAACACCACTACCACCCGCAAATCTGGCTCGTGTGCCATCGTGTATTAACTGCTCAAGGTAATCAGAAGTCCCTGCAGTACGCCCCTCCGTTTTAATATTTATAGCTACCTTTTCACCAACACCTTTCGCTTCAACTTCTGAACCATCGCCCAAATATACAGAGTTATTGACATTCGCGGTAATGCCGCTGCCCAATACTTGGGTGTTCCAAGCTGTTACAGTATTTCTGTTACCCACAACTTGAGTATCAACAACATTGCCGATGGTGTTAATATCACGCCCCATTAATGTCGCATTAGTCAAACTACCGGTTATAGTGGCGTTATTCACTGTAAGAACCGAATCATTTACCGTAGTTCCGTTAAAGGTAGTGTTATAACCTTGTGTTAAGGTGTTTGAAATTGTTGAATTGCTTGATTTGATATTCTGACCGAAGGTTGGAGCACCACTAAGAGTAGAATTATGAAGTGCAATTCCTTGACCAAATAATGGGTTAGATGTTGATGAGGCTGTTACATTGATATCTTGACCAACATAGTTAACCTTCTCTGTATTTACAGTTGCATCTGTGCTATCAAAGTTGATATTGTTACCAACTAAGGCCCCTCCAAGAGCGTTGTTTTGTCTGGTTACGCTAATCGTAGTACCGGAAACCAACATCTCATTGATATCTCCAGTAGAATTGATATTAATATTGGTACCGGTAATACTTGAACGATTCAACACAGCACGCTTAGCAGGGCTAGTAAGGTTTACAGTAATGCCATGACCGTTCACCGCACTATCTTGAGCTTTAACGCCTTTAAAAACAAAATTAGAGGCAGTCATCATAGAGTTAGATTGCTCCTCTGAATAATGTTGAATGTCATTACCCATAAGAGTAGCTTGCTTAAGACCGTCCACTTTATTATTTGTGAGGCCAGAAAAGTAGATATCACTACCAATAACTTGTGACTTTACATACTGACTTTGGACTTTCGTTTTATTCTGGTTATATCTATCATCAATAGATTTCCCCAAAAACACAGATGTCGGAGCAATACCGTGATCAATATTAATGCCGTTACCAAGAGCCATAGCAACCGTACCATTAATCCTAGAGGACTCCCCAATAACAACAGTAGAACGCCCTCCCGCTTTAGTGTCACGGCCCAAAGCAAGCAATGCATTAGGTTCTAGGCGTTGAGCTTTCTCTCTCGTCCCTTGCTCAGCGACAACAGTTGTCTCATGCTTGTCAGCGGCTTGAGCCGTTTGACTTAAACTGAATAAGGTTACCGCAACGCCACCAATCACCATGGCATTTGCAGCCGCTTTACCTAAGCTATACAGTGTAGAAGAGGCACTTCCTTCTTCCTCCACCACCGTACTTTGCTTGGCATTTTTGCCTGAAGAAGAGGCTTTTACATGCCCCTTGGCAAGTTCAGATACGGCAACCCAAGCCTCCTGGGCCGCATTCCAAACAATCTTGTATATTTTATTCATAACAGTGAATCTCCTTACTGTATATACATTTATCTGACCTAAGTGCGCTGCTCATTTAAGAAAATGCTAAAAACACACTTTAATAAATAAACAATCACACCAATCTGATACTTTTTTGCAATTCCCGTGCGGACAATTAAATGTGCACAAAAGTTTCACAAAAAAGTAACCTATTCTATACTCTTTTCTCACTCAAAGATAGGTGTAGAAATCAACAGTGTTGTTTACACTTTTGGCTTGGCAGGGTAATCATAGACAAGCAGAAAGGTTGATAATGTAATGGGAAATAAAATCTACTTTAGCCAAATTCAGGCTAAAATCGACCGCTTGCAGCGTGAACGAACACAGGTACTAGAACATCTTGAATTAGTTGAACGAAAAATCAAAAAACTCAACGATGCTCTTGAAGTGATGGAAGATGAAGCCTTAACCGATGAATACGATACTGAGGTTTATTCATATCGAACCTACAAACATAGATTCCGTGGGAAATTAAGACCAATGGTCTTAGCGGTACTTAAAGCTCAACCCGACCATTATTTCACGGTCAATGAAATTACTGAGATTGTCTTAATAAAAGACAGACAAGACCCTATCGTTCGTCCGAAACATATGGTTTCGGTGCGTGGCGCGTTAAAACATTGGCTGACAAAAGGCGTAGTAGAACGACTAGAAAGAGGCGTAACCGATGTCAAATGGCGACTGAAACAAAAATAGCGGTATTTCTACCGCTATTTTAATGGCTTTAACCGCCAAAACTTCAATCCACTTTCAACGATTCCTCTTTTACGCAATTTAACCAGTATTCGATTGACTGTCTTATAGTGCTTATCGCCCATATCAACAAATTGTGGTTTTCCCAACAATGCTAAGCTCTTTTCAGCAATCTCCCCACAAAACATCCAATCAGGATTTTCACGTAAGACTTGAGCGACTAATCGCATCGTAATCAAGGGCTGCGGTTTTGGTTCTTTCGGTATATAAGGTTGAGCTAATGCGTTAATCTCTTGTGACAAACACTGCATTTGCACCGTCAGCTCATCTTGCTTTTCTTTTAGCTTTAACAGGCGTTCCACTAACTCGTATTTCAGCAACTTTTGCGCCATAATAAAAATCCCTATCGAGTTAAAATTTCAATAGGGATTTTAAGGTTTTTAATCGGTTAAATCTTTGTGCAACTGCTACATAATACCGGTTTTTTACATAACAAATATCCAAAATACAAAAAAGCAGGCTGAAGGCAGCCTGCTTTTCCACTTAGTAAAACATTGATTCGATTATTTGACTTGCAGCACTTCCAATGTGTTGGTCGAACCGGATTCACGCATTTTCGAGCCGCTGGTAATGATGTATTGGTCGCCAGAACACAGAATTTGGTGTTCGATCAACACAGCTTCCACTTCGTTCAGCGCAGTATCGTGGTCGGTACTGGTCGCCAAAATCATCGGACGCACGCCGCGATACATCGCCATGCGGCGTTGTGCGGAAATGCTCGGGGTCAGGGCGAAAATCGGCAAAGTGATGTTGTGGCGGCTGATTTCGAAGGCGGTTGAGCCGCTTTCGGTCAGGGCGACAATCGCTTTGGCGTGAACTGCGCGCGCTACGGTAACCGCGCCGCGGGCAATCGCCAAGTTGGTGCTGAGAGGATCTTGGAATTCAACTGGCTCGATAACGCCATTGAGGGAGTCCTGCTCTTTTTCGGCCGCCGCACAAATAACCGCCATTTGGCTGACCGTTTCAAACGGATACGCACCCACCGCAGTTTCAGCGGAACACATTACCGCATCGGTACCGTCCAATACCGCATTGGCCACGTCGCTCACTTCGGCACGGGTCGGTACGGGATTCGTAATCATGGATTCCATCATTTGGGTCGCGGTAATGCTGAAGCGGCGCAACTCACGGGCGCGGCGGATCATGCGTTTTTGCAGGGCAGGAACGGCGGCATGACCGACTTCCACTGCCAAGTCGCCGCGGGCAACCATAATACCGTCGCTGGCGAGGATGATTTCGTCTAGATTTTCAATGGCTTCTACGCGCTCGATTTTGGAAACCAAACCGGGACGTACGGCTGTACTGCCTTTCATTTCTTCCTCGACTTTGGCGCGTGCGATGTGCAGATCTTCAGCAGATTTCACAAAGCTGATGGCCAAGTAGTCGCAACCGATGGCAATCGCCGTTTTCAGGTCACGGAAGTCTTTTTCGGTCAACGCACCGGCAGACAGGCCGCCACCGCGTTTATTGATACCTTTATTACTTTTCAGCACATGGCTGTTTTCAACTCTTGTAATAATACTACTTCCTTCAACCGCCTCAACAGTCAAGGTCAACAGGCCGTCATCCAGCCACAAAACATCACCGGCAACGACGTCATTCGGCAAATCACGGTAGTCCAAACCCACCGCTTCGCGTGTGCCTTCGCCTTCAAGCGCGGCATCCAAAATTAAAGTTTCATCTTTATTCAGCTCGATGCTGCCGCCGGCAATTTTGCCGACACGGATTTTCGGGCCTTGCAAGTCGGCAAGAATAGCCACTTCCTGACCTGCGCGTTTCGCGGCTTCGCGCACGATGCGGGCATTTTCTTCATGGAACTCCGGAGTACCGTGACTGAAATTGAAACGGACGACATTAAGACCGCCGACACGGATCATGTCTTCCAACAATTGCACATTGTTGCTGCCCGGACCCAATGTGGCGACAATTTTGGTATTGTGACTGATACGGGTTAAATCACGTTGCAATTCGCTCATGTAAACGTCCTTTCCTGTTGATTCCACGTTTGATAATGAGGAAGATTGTACGCTTAATACAATAATATTGGCGTAAAATTACATAATTTTCTGACTTAAACTAAATTTATTTTTGCATTAACCTACTTTTCTATCGGATACAATACACTCTCACGTCGTCATTTTTGATTTTCAGACGGCCTCCCTCATACTAATAGAATACTCAACTGATCCATGAAACGTTTTTTGACTCCGCTACCCATCGGCATCGTTTTGGCCGACCTGATCTACGGTTTCGTACTTAATGTCATGCAAGGCTTAAATTTGCAACAAACCGCCTCCAACCAATCCGGTACCATTTCCGTTACGCCCGACATTGCCTTCAACAGCCTGCAAATCGTCGCCAACGGCGGCATGGTCTGCATCATCGGCTTCGGTTTGATTATTTTGTTCCAACTCAACCGCGCCGTATTGCGCCAACAAATCCTGCCCATCGGTATTTTCCGAACCCTCGGCCTGTTGGCTGTTTTGGCATTCAGCATTTCGTCTTTGTGGGAATGGTTGCATGCCGCTTTGTCGCTGCTTTCTGGTCACAACGTTTTAAACTTCAGCAACCCGCGTTATCTGGTTACCGCGGCCTGTATGCCCATCATCGCTTTCTTGTGCATCTTGCGCCTGTACAATTGGTATCGCCTGCATCGGACTGTTGCCACTGACGACACCTCCACGACCCTCTAATCAAGCTGCAAAAAGGCCGTCTGAAACAGGAAAACCTATTTCAGACGGCCTTGTCATTGTATATCTCAACGTTGATGGCTGGTTTCTACGCCGGCCTTAATCTCACCATACATTTGCGAGCTGCCTCCGCTGCCTGATGCGCAGGCCGCCAAACTCAGTGTCAAAACAGCCGCAGTCAAAATCTTCAACATTGAATTCCCTCTTTCTACAAAAATTATTTCGGGTCGCAACGGAAATGGTAAGCGCAGATTTCAAATCCGTTTTTGAAGTAGAGACGATGGGCATCGGCACGGTCATGGTTCACATGGACATTCAGATGGATTTTGGTCGCGCCGGTTTCCGCACCGATTTTACGTACTTCTTCCAACAAGCGAGAAGCATAGCCTTTTTGGCGGCATTGCGGCATGGTTACGAGATCATCAATATGGATATGGTAACCGCTGGCCAAGTTATGTGCAGTATGGAAACCGCATACGGCTACGGCATTTTGTTTGCCTTCTTCAAAAATACCCAGCAGACGGTAGCCGGTTTTGCGTTGATGCTCGTTGATTTGTTCGACAAAACGGTGAATATCGGTCAACGATGAACGCAGAACACTCAAGGCCGCAAAAGCAGTTGCAGTTTCTTCCGGCTGAATTTCACGCAATACGCCGACCACAGGTGCGGCAGCTTGTGGCTCAGGCTGCACATTGGCCGCTTCCGCACGCTCGGTGGCATGTTTTTCTTCAATCGCCTGCGCCAACAAAACGCGCTCGACCGGCACTTCGCCCTGCTGTTTGCTCTCTTGTTCTTTAAGCAAGGCTTTGCAGTCAATCACGCGCAAATCATTATCCGCCGCAAAGTCCATCAAGAAACGGAACATTTGCGGATTGTCTTCTTCCAACTTTTTATCGACCGCCACACAACGGACATTGTCCACCAAAATCGGGCGCACCCAATTAGAATAGGAAAGGCGGTTGTCTTTAGTAAAGGAAGACAAAATACCGCACAGGCGCTCCGCCCAGTCGCTTGGTCGGAAAATCTTGCCTTTGCTGGTCGTACCATGGATCACAACTTCATAAGGATTACACACTAACATAAGCAGCTTCCTGAGAGTAAATGGCTGAAGGAATA
>NZ_JBQCXF010000154.1:0-6502 GCF_051956635.1 Neisseria sp. P0022.S010
TCATCCTCAACGACAACGAAATGTCGATTTCCCCCAATGTCGGCGCGCTGCCGAAATACCTTGCCAGCAACGTCGTGCGCGATATGCACGGCCTGTTGAGCACCATCAAAGCCCAATCGAGCAAAGTATTGGATAAATTGCCCGGTGCGATGGAGCTTGCCCAAAAAGTCGAAAATAAAATCAAAACCTTGGCAGGCGAAGCGGAACACGCCAAACAATCGCTGTCTTTGTTTGAAAACTTCGGTTTCCGTTATACCGGCCCGGTGGACGGCCACAACGTTGAAAATCTGGTGGACGTATTAAAAGACTTGCGCGGCCGCACAGGCCCTCAGTTGTTGCACGTCATCACCAAAAAAGGCAACGGCTACAAATTCGCCGAAAACGACCCTGTCAAATACCACGCCGTCGCCAAGTTGCCGAGCGAAGTGCCTGCTCCGGAAGTCAAACCTGTCGCGGCCAAACCGACTTATACGCAAGTGTTCGGCCAATGGCTGTGCGACCAGGCGGCGGCGGACGAGCGTCTGGTTGCCATCACCCCAGCCATGCGCGAGGGAAGCGGCTTGGTTGAGTTTGAACAGCAATTCCCCGACCGCTATTTCGACGTCGGCATCGCCGAGCAACACGCCGTTACCTTTGCAGGCGGTTTGGCATGCGAAGGCATCAAGCCTGTCGTGGCGATTTACTCCACTTTCCTGCAACGTGCTTACGACCAGTTGGTACATGACGTTGCCTTGCAAAACCTGCCTGTTTTGTTCGCCATTGACCGTGCAGGTATTGTCGGTGCAGACGGCCCGACCCATGCCGGTTTGTACGATTTGAGCTTTTTGCGTTGCGTGCCGAACATGATTATTGCTGCACCAAGCGACGAAAACGAATGCCGCCTGCTGCTCTCAACCTGCTATCAGGCAAACTCTCCATCTGCCGTCCGTTATCCGCGCGGTACAGGCACGGGCGCAACCATTTCAGACGGCCTGGAAACCGTTGAAATCGGCAAAGGCATCATCCGCCGCCAAGGTGAGAAAATTGCCGTTATTGCCTTTGGCAGCATGGTTGCCCCATCATTGACCGCCGCCGACAAGCTGAACGCCACTGTTGCCGATATGCGCTTTGTCAAACCGATAGATGAAGAGCTGATCGTCCGTCTTGCCCGAAGCCACGATTACATCGTTACCGCCGAAGAAAACGCCGAACAAGGCGGCGCAGGCAGCGCAGTGTTGGAAGTGTTGGCGAAACACGGCATCTGCAAACCGGTATTGCTGCTGGGTGTAGAAGACAAAGTTACCGAACACGGCGATCCGAAAAAACTTTTAGCCGATTTGGGGCTGAATGCCGAAGCCGTTGAAAAACGCATTGGCGGTTGGATAGAGACTGTTTAAGCTTTACAAACAACAGGCCGTCTGAAATCTTCAGACGGCCTTTTCAGACTATAAGGGAAAACCCCATGATCAGTATTTTCGATATTTTTAAAATCGGCATCGGCCCGTCCAGCTCGCATACCGTCGGCCCGATGAAGGCTGCGGCCGCTTTTGCCGATTTGCTGCATGCCGAAAACTTGGATACGCAAGTGGCGCGCATTGTCATTGAAGTGTACGGCTCGCTTGCCTTGACCGGCATCGGACACGGCACATTCGACGCATTATTGCTTGGTTTGGAAGGCAGCCTGCCGCACGATATTCCGCTTGCAGACATCCCCCAACGCTTGGAACGCATCCGCACGCAGCACGTTTTAAAACTCAACGGCCGTGAAATGGCATTCAATCCTGAAAAAGATTTGGATATCCGCGGCGACAAAGTGTTGCCCAAACATCCGAACGGTTTGAACTTTATCGCCTACAATTCAGACGGCCAGAAGCTGAAAGAGCAGATTTATTATTCGGTCGGCGGCGGTTTTATCGTAACAGACGAAGGGTTTGCACAAGAAGCGCAGGAAAATCCAGACGTGCCATATCCTTACAAAAACTGCGACGAGCTGCTGGCACAATGCCGTCTGAACCAGTTGAATATTTCCGAAGTCGTGTTGGCCAATGAAGCGGCGTTGGCAGGTTGCGATGAAGCGGAAGTACGCCGCCGTGTGGCTGCCGTGGCCGATGTGATGGAAAACTGCATCAAGCGCGGCTTGGGTGCGGAAGGGCAGCTGCCGGGCGGCTTGAACGTCCGCCGCCGCGCGCCGCAGTTGGCGGCCAAACTCAAAGTCCTGCGTGAGAGCGAAATCGTCAATACCCAACTTTGGCCGATGGTGTACGCCATGGCGGTTAATGAAGAAAACGCCGCCGGCGGCCGTGTTGTAACTGCACCCACCAACGGCGCGGCAGGCATCATTCCTGCCGTCTTGCACTATTTCCGCAAATTTAATCCGCACGCCAACCAATCGCGTGTCGAAGATTTCCTGCTGACTGCCGGTGCCATCGGTATTTTGTATAAAACCAACGCGTCGATTTCCGGCGCGGATGTAGGCTGCCAAGGTGAAGTCGGCGTGGCGTGTTCCATGGCGGCTGGCGCATACGCCGAAGTTATCGACGGTACACCGAAACAAGTGGAAAACGCCGCCGAAATGGCCATGGAACACCACTTAGGCCTGACCTGTGACCCGGTCGGCGGCTTGGTGCAAATCCCCTGTATCGAGCGCAACGGCATCGCCGCCGAAAAAGCCCTCAAGCTCGCTACCCTTGCGCTTTTGGAAGACGGCACAGACAAAAAAGTCTCACTTGATGAAGTGATTCAAACCATGTTGCAAACCGGCCGCGATATGAAGGCAACCTACAAAGAAACCTCACTCGCAGGCCTGGCCATTACCTTGCAGAAAAAAGCCGTCCCAGTATCCGTGCGCGTGGTGGAATGTTAGCAATAGGGTAGGGGTCTGGCCAATAAGAAAAGGCCGTCTGAAAAACTTTCAGACGGCCTTTTTTGTATGGATCGAATAACTAACCGTTTTTTTGATAAGGGTTTTCCAGTCCGGCCATTAAGTCGCGGAAGTATTCGCGTAGCTGTTTTTCGGAACAACCCATCAGCAGCGCGTCTTCAAATGCGTCCTGCGCTATTTGGTACAGTTCGTTCAAGTTTTCGGTCATGACTTTGACTTTTTCGGTGCAGGAAACAATCTGACCGTCATCGTCATACCATTTGGGCATTTGCGGCATTGCCATCATGCACCTCAATTCAAGAAACGGGATGGATCGTTTTTCTTCACGCGGCGGCCGAAGGCGTATTTCGCGCTCCAATATTTGTGGCCGAGGCTGGTAATTTCGATACGTTTGCCCGTTCTCGGCGCATGAATGAAATTGTTGTTGCCGATGTAAAGGCCGACGTGGGAAATACGGCCGGGACCCATGGTGCGGAAAAAGACCATGTCGCCCGGCTGCAATTCCGAACGGCTCACGGCAACGCCCATTTGCGCCTGTTCGGCAGAGGTGCGCGGCAGGTTTACACCCATGGCGCGTTTAAAGATGTGTTGCATGAAGCCGCTGCAGTCAAAGCCGGTAGAAGCCGATGTGCCGCCGTAGCGGTAGGCCACGCCGAGCAAGCCCATGGCGCTGCCGATCAATTCGTCTGCATTGCCTGAAGGTGCGCGCGTATTGTTGCTTGGAGCGGGGTGTGTATTGACGGGGTGGACAGGGGTTGCCTGACGCGTATTGTCGTAAACGTTGGCGTTGTCGTTGAATTGGTTTAAAACATGCTGACGGGTGGTAATCAGGTTTTCCAAATCATCGGCGTAAGAAAAATTGACGCTCGCGAGCATGGCGACCGAAGTCCAAACTGCTGCGAGCCGGAGTAAAAAATTCATTATAAAAACTTCCGTTTCAGAAGGCATTCCCTGCCGATTGCAGGCACATTGCCGGTTTCTGAGATGTTATCCCGTATCATTCTCTTGTTATCTGCTTGATTGTATTCAAAAACTGTCTTTTTGGCAAAAAAACTGCTGTTATTTTGCGTTAAACCCTTGTTTCCAAACAAACTAGAAAAACATCAAACACGGTTTCGCTTGATTTATCCGCCGCTGCAACCATATAAACGGCATTCATTGATTTATTTTCAGAGACTGACATGACACAAAATCACAGCGATATCCGTACACGCTTTATCTTCGACGATATGCCTATCCGCGGCATGCACATCCGCCTCGAAAAGGTTTGGCACCACATCGTCAACCAAAAACATTATCCTGTCGCCATCCGTCGCGCATTGGGCGAATTGTTGGCTGCCGGTTCTTTATTGTCTGCCAACCTTAAAAACGAAGGCACGCTGATTGTTCAGGTTCAAGGTCAGGGCCGTCTGAAAATGTTGGTGGTGGAAGCGACTTCTGAAAATACTGTCCGTGCTACCGCGCGTTGGGACGAAACTGCTGAAATCCGTGATGACGAAAGCCTGACTGCGCTGTTGGGCAAAAACAGCGTGTTCGTTTTGACCCATCAGCCTAAAGATGCCGACCCATGGCAAGGTGTTGTTCCTCTGGAAGGCGACGGCATTGCGCAAATGTTGGTCAACTATATGAAACGTTCCGAGCAGCTCGATACCTATATTACGCTTGCCGCCGACGACCAAGCCGCAGGCGCATTATTGCTGCAACGTCTGCCGGAAGAAGAATTGGATGATGCCGCGTGGGAGCATGTGACTACGCTTGCGCAAACGCTTACTTCGCAAGAATTGACCGGTTTGGACGCTCATCACGCCCTTTACCGCCTTTACCATGAAACCCCGCCCCGCGTTTTTGAACCGGAGACTATTGAATTTTCCTGCACCTGCTCTCGCGGCAAAGTCAGTGATATGCTGTTGATGCTTGGCGGTCAGGAAGTCGGCGGCGTGGTGGCAGAACAAGGCAGCATTCAAATTGATTGTGACTTCTGCCATACCAAGTATGTGTTTGATGAAACCGATGTCAACGCTTTGTTTGGCGCAGAGGTGGTGAATGCCGTCCGTCAAGAAAATGAGCGTTTGCAGTAAGCAGGGAATAAAAGTTTTTTAAGGAAATTGGCTTAATAGAAGGGCAGGTGTAAAACCTGTCCTTTCTTTTTGGAAAATTGGATATTATCAATAGAAAATGCCGTCTGAAAAAAAGCGTGGCTGATTTCAGACGGCATGATTGTTTTAAACGATGCGTTTAATGTTTAAAGATTATTTCCAAACCAACAACGCGTGGTTGCGTTTGCCGCGGCGGACGATGGTGTATTTGCCGAAACGTTTGTGTTCGTCGGTCAGCATGTAGGCATCGTCAGGTTTTTCAGCAGCATGGTTCGGATTATTGGCTTCAGCAGGTTTGCCGTTGAGCAAAACCGCTTTGCTGTTCACAAAACCGCGCGCTTCTTTGTTGGAAGATGCCAAGCCGGTTTTGACTAAGGCTTCAACGACGTTGAGGCCGTCTGAAACTTCAAATGCGGGCAGGCCGTCGAGGGCGAGCTGTTCGAAGTCGCTTTCAGTCAGGCTGCTTTGGTCTTCGGCAAACAGGCTTTCGGAAATGCGCTGCGCGGCTTGCAGGGCGGCTTCGCCGTGAATCAGGCGGGTCATTTCTTCGGCGAGGATGCGTTGCGCTTCGGGCTTGGTGCCACTGGCTTTGTCTTTCGCTTCGATGGCGTCGATTTCTTCGATAGACAGGAAGGTGAAGTATTTCAGGAATTTATACACATCGGCATCGGCAACTTTCAGCCAGAATTGGTAGAACTGATACGGCGAGGTTTTCTTCGCGTTCAGCCATACCGCGCCGCCTTCGGTTTTGCCGAATTTGGTACCGTCGGATTTGGTGACCAGCGGCAGGGTCAGACCGAATACTTGTTTTTGATTCAGACGACGTGTCAAGTCGATACCGGCAGTGATGTTACCCCATTGGTCGGAGCCGCCGATTTCCAAAACCGCACCGTGACGCTTGTTCAATTCGGCAAAGTCGTAGCCTTGCAGCAGGGAGTAGGCAAACTCGGTGAAGGAAATACCCACATCATCGCGCTCGATACGCTGTTTGACGGATTCCTTGTTCAGCATGGCGTTGACGGAGAAATGCTTGCCGATGTCGCGCAGGAAGTCGAGGCAGTTCATGCTGCCGAACCAGTCGGCGTTGTTCGCCATAATGGCGGCGTTTTCGCCTTCAAAGCTCAAAAACGGTTTCAATTGGTTGCGGATGCTTTCTACCCAGCCGGCAACGGTTTCGGCGGAATTCAAGCTGCGCTCCACCGCTTTGAAGCTGGGATCGCCAATCATACCGGTCGCGCCGCCCACCAAAGCAATCGGCGTATGACCCGCCTGTTGGAAACGGCGCAATGCCAATACGGGCAACAAGTGACCGATATGCAGGCTGTCGGCGGTCGGGTCAAAACCGCAGTATAGGGAGATTTTTTGTTCGTTCAACAAAGCGTCTAAGGCTTCGATGTCGGTAGTTTGCGCGATTAAGCCGCGCGATTGTAGGTCTTGGATAACTGATTTCATTATATTTCCATTTGGGATAGATTTGGTAATGTGCAAAAAAATTCACTATCTTTGAATAATGTTAAAATTTACGAATTTCAGCAATGCCTTTCAG
>NZ_JBQCXF010000155.1:0-6492 GCF_051956635.1 Neisseria sp. P0022.S010
GCGGTTGATTTCCTGATATTGCTTTAGCGATTTTTGTGCCAACTCAATGGCTTCGTTCAGATAGGCGATATTGAAATACGCATCGGCGACATTATTAATCAAAGTCAGGCGTGTGTTGGCCATGTCTTCATGCGTGGCTTGGTATTCCCACACCTGCGCATCGGCAGTGGCACTGAGTTTGCGCCACAAATCCAATTCGTAGCTTAAGCCAAGCTGGCTGCTGAAGGTATTGCCGTGGCTGCCGGTTTTCAGGTTTTTAGAAGCGTTCGCGCCCAACGAGCCGCTGAACGAAGGCACCAAATCCGCACCCAAAATATTGGCTTGATACAAAGCTTTGTTGACGCTGATGGCGGCCTGTTTCAAATCGACATTGTTGGCCAGCGCCTGCTCCATCAGCGCATTGAGCTGCGGGCTTTGGTAGATTTCCCACCAGTTGCCGTTTACATCGTAGCGTTCGGCAGTTTCCGCCGCGCTCATGACTTGGCCGGTTGCTTCCAGTGTCAGGTTCGGATTGGCTTTAGGTGCAGCGCACGCACTTAGGGCAAGGGCAACAGCCAATGATAAGGCTGCTTGGGAAAAAGGTTTCGTCTTCATAAAAAATCTTTCGGGTAACAGCATTTCAGACGGCCCTAAGATAATAGGCCGTCTGAAATATAATCAATCCTGAGCCAGCGCATCAATCGGGTTGAGCTTGGAAGCTTTGTTGGCAGGCATAAAGCCGAACGCGACACCGATGGCAGTGGAGCAGACCACTGCGCCGATGACGGAAGTCATGGAAATGCTCATCGGGAAGTCGGTAACAAAGTAGTTGAACACCAGGCTGATGCTTGCGGACAACAATACGCCGGACAAACCGCCGATGATACAGATTAAGACGGCCTCAATCAGGAACTGTTGCAAAATATTGTTGCGGCGTGCGCCGATTGCCATGCGGACGCCGATTTCTTTGGTGCGCTCGGTAACGGAGACCAGCATGATGTTCATCACGCCGATACCGCCGACCACCAAAGAGATGACCGCGATGGAAGAAATCAGCAGCGTCATGGTGCCGGTTGTGCTTTCAACCATTTCTTTGATGCTGTCGCTGTTGTTCATAAAGAAATCTTCTGTACCGTGGCGTGCTTTCAGCAGCTCGGTCAGGCTTTTCTCGGCAACTTGTGTGTTGGCATCGTCTTTGATTTTGACAACGATGGAGTTGGTATGGCTCTCGCCGGTAATTTGGTGCATGACCGTTGTATACGGCGACCAAAGCATCAGTGAGTCGGAATTGCCGAACGAGTTGTCATCCTTTTTCATAATGCCGA
Source organism: Neisseria sp. P0022.S010 (assembly GCF_051956635.1). Taxonomy (NCBI): domain Bacteria; kingdom Pseudomonadati; phylum Pseudomonadota; class Betaproteobacteria; order Neisseriales; family Neisseriaceae; genus Neisseria; species Neisseria sp. P0022.S010. The sequence goes on from NZ_JBQCXF010000155.1 coordinate 1,305, forward strand.
TGACGGTTAGCGGGCGTTTTTTGAAAAGGATGGTTTTGCCTAAAGGATCGACGCCTTCGCCGAAGAGTTTGGTTTTGGTGTTTTGGTCGATAACGACGACTTGGGCATCGGTTTTTACATCGTCATCATCAAACAGACGGCCTTCTTCCAATTTCAAACCGCGCACGTCGAAATATTGCTCGCCTACGCCGTAAAGCGAGGCGGTCAGATCGGTGTTGCGGTAGGTCAAGGTGCCGCCGGAGTTGGTTTGAGGGGTGGCGGAGGCGACGTAGCTTTGTTGGCTGATGGCTTTTGCGTCATTAATCGTCAGTGTCTTGATTCGTCCGCTGCGGCGGTCGCCAAAACCACGGCCGGGGAAGATGCTGATGGTGTTTGTGCCCATCGAGTTGATGTCTTCCAAGATTTTTTGTTGCGAGCCATTACCCAATGCCACTACTGATACCACCGAAGCGATACCGATGATAATCCCCAGCATGGTCAGCAGCGAACGCATTTTGTGCGCCATAATCGCCTGCACCGACATTTTGAATGCTTCCATAAATTGATCGTAATAAAACGACCAAGAAGCTTTTTCTTTAATCCTCTCCACTTTGCTTGGCGGGATATCGGGATTTTTAGACGTATCCGAAATAATCTGACCGTCACGGATTTCGATGACGCGGTTTGCGTTTGCCGCAATGCCCGGATCGTGGGTGACCATAATCACGGTATGCCCGTCTTCGTGCAGCTTATGGATGATTTCCATTACGTTTTTACCGCTGGCGGTATCCAATGCGCCGGTCGGCTCGTCGGCAAAGATGATTTCGCCGCCGTTCATCAACGCGCGGGCAATCGAAACGCGTTGTTGCTGACCGCCGGAAAGTTCGCTGGGTTTGTTGCCTTCTTTATTTTGCAAACCCAAATCGCCCAACAGTTTTTCCGCACGTTCCGCGCGCTCTTTACTGTCCATGCCCATATATACGGCAGGCAGGGCGACGTTGTCTCGGGCAGTCAGCGAGCTTAACAGGTTGTAACGCTGGAAAATAAAGCCGAAACGCTCACGGCGCAAAGCCGCCAGCTCATCCGGCTGCATTTGCGATGTTTCGATGCCGTCGATTTGATAAGAGCCGGAAGTGGCGGTATCCAGACAGCCCAAGATATTCATCAGCGTCGATTTACCCGAGCCGGACTGGCCGATAATCGCCACAAAGTCGCCTTTCTCAATAGAAAGGCTGACATCTTTCAATACGTGCACACGGTTTTCACCGTTACCGAAAAAACGGTTGATATTCTTACATTCGATTAAACTCATAATCTTTCCGGGCGAAAAATAGAAACACAGGAACTAAGGCCGTCTGAAACACAGCCAAATCTTTCAGACGGCCTTAATCAATCAGCGAGGAGGGCCGCCACCCATCATCGCGCGTTCGCTGCTCTTATTCTTTTCATCTGCGCTCATTTCAGAAATGATCACTTTTTCGCCTTCTTTCAAGCCGCTTTTGATTTCGGTATTCATGCTGTCTTTCAAGCCGACAGTCACTTCACGCTCAACAGCTTTATTGTCTGTACCCAAAACGCTGACAAATGATTTGCCGTTATGCTTTTTCACGGTCAGTGTCGGTACCAGTAAGACATTCTTCACGCCGTTGATTTCGATCGTGTTTTGAGTGGTCATACCGATAGAAAGTTTGCCTTCGGGATTTGGCACCAGTGCACGGGCATAGTAGTAAATCGCATTGGAAGTCGTGTCCGTGCTGCTGGTGTAGTTGCCCAAAGACATGGTGGTCAGGCCGGGGTCGACGCTGTCTAATTTTGCTTTAATCGGGGTGTCCGGTTCGGACAGAATGGTGAACGAAATATCCTGACCGGCTTTGACTTTCGTGATGTCGCCCTCGGCAATCTGCATTTTGTTTAACATGGTTTCCAAGTTGGCCAGTTGAATAATGGTCGGCGTAGATTGCGCCGCATTGACGGATTGGCCTTCTTCAACAGGAATGGCGACTACAGTGCCGTCCATGGTGGCGGTAATCCGCGTGTGGCCTAGTTCGGATTCGGCTGTATTGATGGAGATTTTTGATTGTTTGATGGCGGCCTTCAGTTCGGCGACATTGGCTTTGGCTGCGGCTAAAGAGTCTTGTGCAGATTCCAAGTCTTCTTTGGAAGTTGCCTGCTCTTTCCATAATGCAAGTTCGCGTTTATATTTTTTCTCCGCACTGGAAAGCGCGATTTCGGCAGAAACCAATTTTGCCTGATAGGTTTCCAGTTTGGATTTTTCGGTATTTAAGGTATTGATCTGATTGGTTGAGTCGATTTCTGCAATCAGATCGCCTTTTTTCACTTGTTGGCCCAGTTTCACATACAGTTTTTTAATCTGACCTGAAGCTTCCGCACCCACGGATACCAAATTGGAAGGCGAGATTTCGCCGGTTGCCGACACGGTTTGACGGATATCGCCGCGTTTGACTACTTCTGTAATAAAAGAAGACTGAGGCTCAGGCTTCATCAAAGACCAGCCACCGAAAGCCGCTGCTACTACAACAGCCGTACCGGCCGCCCACTTGAAAACTTTAGACATATAAAAGGAACCAATTCAATAAAATAACGTCGCAGACAAGCAACAAATGTATTGATAGAAACAAAAAAACAACTGGATTTTACTGTAAAGACCAAGGCTGACCAAGAGATGGTCGGCTCAAATTGAAGTTTAACTTATTGAAATAAAAAATAAAGGGTAGTAAACATTTTTCAGAACTTGCACCTCATTTACATAAATTCCCAAACTCCCTCCGAATCTGAACATTTAAGCCGCAAGAAAACTACTATAATATTCACGTCTTATTCTAATTATTTACGACATAAATACAATGAAACACCAACAAGGCTTCACGCTTATCGAGCTGCTGATAGTCGTTGTGATTGCAGCCATTCTTGCTACCATCGCGTATCCGTCTTATCAAAACTACATCCGCCAAACGCGCCTTGCCGCCGTCCGCACGCAGATGCTTCATAACGCTCAACAGCTGGAACGCTACTACACTCAAAAAAGTACATTTGTAGGGTTTCCTGCTGGAAATTTACAGCAGAATCAATATTTCGATATTAGTTTTTCCGAGGGTACGGCTTCTATGCCTAATCCTTCCGATTCAGGTTATATTTTGAAGGCTGAACCCAATAAAGAAACCAACGCTAATGAAACCTGTACCGTTTATTACAACGACAGCGGTATCATCTGGGCAAACAGCGACAAGCAAAACTGTCCCGGTTATGAAATGCCAAAATCAGAATAAATCGAGATATAAAAGGCCGTCTGAATTTCAGACGGCCTTTTTAATGGTTTGGCTGTATAAGTACATTAGCTTAAACAGGGCAAAGATCAGTAATCCCGACCCGATGCGAAGTCAATCTTAGCCTTTGCGGCGCGGTTCGTCAGGTCGGATGCGGGAAGCCAGTTGGTCGAGGATGCCGTTGACGAATTTATGGCCATCGGTGCCGCCGAAAGTTTTGGTAACTTCGATGGCTTCGTTGATGATGACAGGATAGGGGGTTTCAGGCATGGTGCTCAATTCATGGCAGGCAACCAGCAAAACGGCGCGTTCGATAGGGCTGAGGTCTTTCTCGTCGCGGTCGAGCAGGGGGCTGATTTTTTCCATGTATTCTTCGGCATGGGTTTGTGCGCCGAAAAACAGTTTGTTGAACAGCTCTTCATCCATATTGGACGATTGGGACAGTTCGTGGATGTTTTTGGCAATTTCGGGAGCGGCTGTTTTGTTGATGCCTGCTTGATAAATAGCTTGTACGGCAAGCTCGCGTGCGCGGCGGCGTGGGCTTTTCATGGGTATTCCTTGTGAAGAGAGTGCCGAGGGTTGTCGGCTGAATATTGAATGATTCAGACGGCCTCAATGTCATGATTGAGAGGCCGTCTGAAAATATGCGGTATTCAATACGGAGAGAAACTTATTCTTCGTCGTCTTCGTATTGTTCTGACAAAAGATGGTTGACCAAGTTGGCACATTCTACGGCAACTTTGGCAGCATCGGAGGCTTTTTCTTCGATACGCGCAATGGCTTGTTCGTCGTTTTCAGTCGTCAGAATGGCGTTGGCGATAGGGATGTTGTAGTCAAGGGCAACGCGGCTGACACCTGCGCCGGACTCATTGGATACCAATTCAAAGTGGTAGGTTTCGCCACGAATGACAACGCCGATGGCAATCAGGGCATCGAATTGTTCGGATGAAGCAAGGTTCATCAGCGCGATAGGCACTTCAAGTGCGCCGGGAACGGTGGCAAGCGTGATGTTGTCTTCGGATACGCCCAATTCTTTTAAGGTGCGGCAGCAAACTTTGACCATTTCGCTGCCGATTTCGTTGGTAAAACGGGCTTGAACGATGCCGATGCGCAAGTTGGTGCCATCGAGGCGTGGTTCGATAATGTTCATGATGATTCCTTCAATATATGTGAAATAGGGATTCGGCTCGGTTTCAGACGGCCTTGTTATAGGGAATGCCGTCTGAAACGAAATGGGGATGGGCTATTCTTGCGGCTGCCAATCGGCAACGGCTTGGAACTCGCCGTCTTCGTTCAATTCCCACGCGCTGCCTTCTGCCTGAGTCAGCAGGGGCGCAATGTCGGGATTGTCTGCGGTAATGGCGGAGAGACTGACAATGCTGAAGTTGTCGGGATTGTCGGTGTATTCGTCGGTTTCGTCGCCGCTGAAAATACGCCAGCCGCTGTCATTTTCAAATACGGGGGCTTCGCGGTAGAGGAAGCCGACGGGCTCGCCTTGTTCGGCGACGGTGTTGGTAACGATGCAGCGGTCGAGCGCTGCGGCCAATGCTTGGGCAAATTTGTTCATGGAGTTGACAAAGAGATGATTTGGCATGATTTTACACGATTCGCCGCTTTTCCGCACGGATGTGTGCAGGGGCGGTTTGATGGTACAATGTCGGCAAGTGCCGTCAGGTTTGAACATGACGGCTTTTGATTGTTTATCGGCTTGAGGGACGCAAGAAACAATGAGCCAAAATAAAAAAGTTGCCGGTGTAGCCTTTTTATTTTGTTTCACTGCGGATGAGGCGTGCTTTCCGGCTGTTTTTTGAAAGTATGGAATGAAACCTGATTTGCTCAAACAGCAGGCGCATCGAGCGATTCAAAAGCGTCTGGGCTATGAGTTCCGCAATATGGAGCTGCTTCAGCAGGCTTTGACCCACCGC
>NZ_JBQCXF010000156.1:0-6461 GCF_051956635.1 Neisseria sp. P0022.S010
TTGCACATATATGTAATCTAATAATTTATTTTCAAAGCCTTACTATGTGATTATAAGTTTCATTAATGTATATGAAATGTAAATTCATAAAAATGACGGCAGAGATATTGTCGGCAGCATACAACATAGGGTTAAAAATGCGATAATGACAAAGGAACACACTTTAGGAGAATAAACATGGCCGACTACCGTATTGCACCCAGTATTTTGTCCGCTGATTTTGCCCGTTTGGGCGAAGAGGTTGCCGAAGTGATCCGCGCCGGTGCGGATTTGATTCATTTTGACGTGATGGACAATCATTATGTGCCGAATCTGACTTTCGGCCCTATGGTTTGCGCGGCTTTGAAACCGTATGCAACCGTGCCGGTCGATGTGCATTTGATGGTTGAGCCGGTGGACGATTTGATTCATGCGTTTGCCAAAGCCGGTGCCAATATCATTACCTTTCATCCTGAAGCCAGCCGCCATGTCGACCGCAGCTTGGGTTTGATTGAAGAATACGGCTGTCAGGCAGGCTTGGTATTGAATCCTGCTACGCCGGTCAATATTCTGGAAAACGTTTTGGACAAACTGGATATGGTGTTGCTGATGTCGGTCAACCCGGGCTTCGGCGGACAAAGTTTTATTCCGAATACGCTGGTGAAAATCCGCAAAGTGCGCGAGATGTTGGACGAGTATGAACGGCAAAGCGGCCGCCATATCGCATTGGAAGTCGACGGCGGCGTGAAGACAGACAATATTGCTGAAATTGCAGCGGCAGGTGCGGATACGTTTGTGGCCGGATCGGCGATTTTTGGCAAACCGGATTACAAAGCCGTTATCGATGAAATGCGTCAACAGTTGGCGCAAGTCGGATAACTAAGCCGGGATATTCTTGGTTTCCAAACTTTGGAATCATCAATGTTTAATATTAAAGGCCGTCTGAAATGATTTTCAGACGGCCTTTTTTTAGCCTAAACCCTTACAGCGGCCATTTCAATGCAGGATTGCTTTCAATGACTGCTTTGAATTGGTTTTGAATGCGCTCAATCGCTTCTTGCGTATCCGCTTCAAAGCGCAATACCAAAATCGGCGTGGTATTGGAAGCACGCATCAGGCCGAAGCCGTCAGGGAATTCAACGCGCAAGCCGTCGATGGTGATGATTTCGGTTGCACCTTCAAACTTGGCATTGGCAGCCAGCTCTTCAATCACTTTGTGGCCGTTGCTGCCTTCCGGCAAGTCGATGTTGAGTTCCGGAGTGGAAATGCTTTGAGGCAGGCTGTTCAACATTTCGGACGGATTGTCGAAGGCAGACAGGATTTCCAAGAGGCGTGCGCCGGCATACATACCGTCGTCGAAGCCGTACCAGCGTTCTTTAAAGAAAACGTGACCGCTCATTTCGCCGGCAACCAGTGCGCCGGTTTTTTTCATGGTGGATTTGATGAAGCTGTGGCCGGTTTTTTCCATTACAGGTTCGCCGCCGTGTTCTTTAATCCAAGGCGCGAGCAGACGGGTGGATTTGACGTCGAAAATCACTTTGGCTTTAGGATTGCGGCTCAACACGTCTTGCGCGAAAAGCATCAGTTGGCGGTCTGGATAGATGATGTTGCCGTCTTTGGTAACTACGCCCAAGCGGTCGGCATCGCCGTCAAATGCCAAGCCGATTTCGGCATCGCTGTTTTTAAGCTCGACGATGAGGTCTTGCAGATTTTTCGGTTTGGACGGATCGGGGTGGTGATTAGGGAAATTGCCGTCCACTTCGCAGAAAAGTTCGGTCACTTCATTGCCCAAACCTTTGTAGAGTTTGCCTGCAAATGCGCCGCCGACACCGTTGCCCGCGTCAATCACGATTTTCATCGGGCGTTTGAGCTTGATGTGGCCGACGATGTTATTGTGGTATTCGCCGGAGATGTCTTTTTCGGTTACGCTGCCTTGTTTGTCGGCGGCAACAAAACCGTCTTTCTCAACAATAGCTAAAAGTTCTTGAATGGCTTCGCCTGCGAGCGTGTCTCCGCCGAGCATCATTTTGAAACCGTTGTAATCAGGCGGATTGTGGCTGCCGGTAATCATTACGCCGCTGCCGCCGCATTCGTTGATGGCTGCGAAGTAGAGCATAGGAGTGGCAACCATACCGACGTTGAGGACGTCGATGCCGCTGTCGGTAAAACCGCGTTGAATTTGTGCCATCAGGCCGGGACCGCTCAAACGGCCGTCGCGGCCGAGTGCGATGCGGGTAATGCCTTTTTCTAAGGCTTTGGTGGCAATGGCTTTACCGATTAAGTAGGCAGCTTCGGCAGTCAGGGTTTTACCGACGATGCCTCGGATATCGTAGGCTTTAAAAATGTCGCGGGCGATATTTGCCATGTGGATTTCCTTTAAATTTAAGTGGAAATAATGGGGTTTATTCTAACACGGCTAAAAGGCCGTCTGAAAAAATCAGACGGCCTTCTGTCGTTACATCAAAGAACAGTGTTGCTTGGACGAATCAATTGTTGAAAGTGTTGCACTGGTTGATGTCGCCGCTTTCTAAACCGCGCTTGAGCCAAGTCATGCGTTCTTCGGACGAGCCATGGGTAAAGCTGTCGGGAACGACATAGCCCTGAGCCTGTTTCTGCAAGCGGTCGTCGCCGACGGATTCGGCAGCCAGCATCGCTTTTTGAATGTCTTCTGCTTTGAAGATATTGTTGTTGACGGCGTAGTGTCCCCAAATGCCGGCGAAACAGTCGGCCTGCAATTCGAGTTTGACGGAAAGGGCATTGGCCTCTTTCTTGCCGACTTGTTGTTGCATTTTGTGGACTTTAGGCAGAATGCCGAGCAGGTTTTGAACGTGATGGCCGACTTCATGGGCAATAACGTAGGCAAACGCGGCATCGCTGGCGGATTCGAGCTTGGTGCGCATGTCTTCGTAGAAACTCAAATCCAAATAAACTTTTTGGTCGCCCGGGCAGTAAAATGGACCCATGGCAGATTGGCCCGTACCGCAGGCGGTGGATGTACCGCCTTCATACAACACCATGGTCGTCGGTCTATAGCTTTGACCGTGTTGTTGAAAGTATTTGCCCCATGCTTTTTCCGTATCGGCAAGGACGACACGGGACAGTTCGTTCAATTCGGCTTCTTGTTGGCTGTCGAGTCGGGTAGCTTGCTGGGTAGGAATGCCCGTCGAAGATGAGCCGCCAACCAAACCGCTCAAATCCACGCCGTAATATGCACCGACCAAAACCACGATAATGCCGAGTATGCCCGGCGTTTTGCCGCCACCGCCGCCGCCACGGCTTCCACGGCGATCTTCGACGTTTTGGCTTTGTTCACGACCTTTCCAATCCATAATGCGTATCCTGTATAGTTTTCATGCGGCGGATTATACTATGGAATGTCAAATGTGTTTGATCGAATTGCGAATATTGCTGGAGGCCGTCTGAAAATGCGGCATCGGGAAAGTGAAAACGGCAGTATCTTTCAGACGGCCTTGGTGTTTGTTAGAATGAACCAACCTACTATTGGGAGATATAAGATGAAAGTCAGCAGTAAAGCTATTGTCAACGGTGAATTTGAAGACAAATACGGCAAGCGCGGCAGCCAGTTCAGCCCGAGCGGTATGTCTTCTTATTCGATTCCTTTTGAGATTGAAGATGCACCTGAAGGAACAAAATCGTTTGCCGTGGTGTTGGAAGACAAAGATGCCATTTCGGCATCGGGCTTCGTATGGACGCATTGGTTGATTTCGGATTTGAAACGCACTTCCGTGGCAGAAAATGAGAGTATTTCTGCAACAGATTTCACTCAGGGCGCGAACACTTGGGCGAGTGCGTTGGGTAAATTTGAAATCGAAGAGGCTTCTTTTTACGGCGGTATGGCGCCACCGAACAACCGACATCGTTATGAACTGATTGTGTACGCGCTGGATACCGTTTTGGATTTACCGCGCGGTTTCCGCTTTAATGAGCTGCATTTTGCCATGCAGGGCCATGTGTTGGATTCGGCATGCGTGGTCGGTACTTATGATGTGTGACGTTATGCGTCATTATTAAAAAACAGCCTGTCCGTTTTTAATTCGGACAGGCTGTTTTTATGGGAAATCAAATCAATTAAACCACTTCGGCTTTAGTAATGATGACAGGTTCGCTCGGTACATCGTCGTGGTAGCCGTGGCGTTTGGTAGAAACGCCTTCGATGGCATCGACAACGTCAAAACCGTCAACGACTTTACCGAATACGGCATAGCCCCAGTCTTGGACGACGGTTTTGCCGTACAGCTCTTTAGAACGGAAGTTCAGGAAAGCGTTGTCGGCAGTGTTGATGAAGAATTGCGCGCTGGCAGAGTGAGGATCGGAAGTACGCGCCATGGCGATGGTGTATTTCTCGTTAGGCAAACCGTTGGACGCTTCGTTCTGAATCGGATCGCGGGTTTCTTTTTCGTTCATGTTTTCGTCCATGCCGCCGCCTTGAATCATGAAGCCTTTGATGACGCGGTGGAAGATTACGCCGTCGTAGAAGCCGTCTTTAACGTATTGCTCGAAGTTTTTAGCAGTAACGGGGGCTTTGTCAAAATCAAGTTCGATTTTGATGTCGCCTTTGTTGGTGTGCAGGATAATCATGGGTTTCCTTTCGTTAGAATCCGGTTTTGTATCATTCGTTAAATTGTGTCTGAACGACAAACTTCAAGGCCGTCTGAAAAATATTCTTTCAGACGGCCTTGTTGTTTAGGTCGATGGTTTACATCAGTACAGCATAAGCCCACAGCGCAACTAATACCACGCAGAGGATGTTCAGCAATAAGCCGACATTCATCATTTCGCGTTGTTTGATTAAGCCTGTACCAAACACAATCGCGTTAGGCGGTGTGGCAACCGGCAACATGAAGGCACAAGATGCGCCGACACCGATGACGAATACCAAGACTTGTTCAGGCAGGCCCATTTGCGCGGCGATGCTGGCGAAAATAGGCACAAGCAGGGCGGCGGAAGCAGTGTTACTGGTGAACTCGGTCAGGAAGATGATGAAGGCGGCAACCACAAAAATCACCAGCAATGCAGGAGAATGAGAGAACGTGGAAGCAACTTGCTGACCCAGAGCTTCAGATGCGCCGGAAGACTGCAGCAACGCGCTCAAGCTGATACCGCCACCGAAGAGCATCAATACACCCCAGTCGGTATTGCGGGCAACTTCTTTCCATTGCGCCACGCCGAATACGACGACGGCAACGGCGGCAATCAGGGCGATAACGGTATCAGGGTTGGAAATACCGAATGCGGCTTTGATTTTGGAGCTGAATACCCAAGCGATGGCTGCGGCCAAGAAAATCAACAGCGCGATAACGCGGTGCAAAGTCCAAGGGATAGATTCGGCTTTGACTTCCACGCGCTCGTTCAAATTAGGCTTGAGAATGACGTACATGGAGAACAGCATCAGCGGCAGAATCAACAGCATCATCGGCAGGCCGAGCTTCATCCAGCCGATGAAATCCAAGTTCAGCGCTTTGGCGGCAATCATGTTCGGCGGAGAACCGACTACGGTACCCAAGCCGCCGATACTGGCGCAGTAGGCGATACCGAGCAGGACGAAAACGTAGGTTTTGCGTTCTTTTTCTTGATCGAGGTGGCTCATCATGCCCATTGCCAAAGGCAGCATCATCGCGGCAGTCGCAGTGTTACTGATCCACATAGACAGGAAGGCGGTAACGGCAAACAGCATCAATACGGCAACTTTCATATTGCCGCGGGACAGGCGCAACAGGCTGACGGCGATTTTACGGTCGAGACGCTGCATGTGCAGGGCGGTTGCAAGCGCAAAGCCGCCGAAGAAGATGTAAATCGTCGGGTCAGAGAAACCGGCCATTGCTTTTTTGATGTCCATATCCGGGAAACCGAGTACAACGGCAAGGATAGGGATCATCAGTGCGGTAACGGTAATGTGTACGGCTTCGGTAAACCAAAGTGCCGCAACGAAAAGCAACAGCGCGATACCTTTGTTGGCATCGGTGCTGTAAGGAAGGATGTAATAAATGCCGAAGCAGACAACAGCAGAGATAATGGTCGTCAGCAGTCCTTTAAAGTCGGTAATCGGCTTTTGCGCACTGAGAAGCTCGACGTTCTCAGGATGCTGAGTCTTATCCTTGGCGTTTAAGTCCATGATGTATTCCTCTGAAACATGATTGGTTTTTCTTTTCAGCCGTACGTTCAGACGGCCTAATAGGTAACAGTATATTTGTAATTTAATGTAGTGTAAACAAATTGTAAATTATTTTTTAAAAATGAAATGAAAACCGGATAAGCAGCAAGAAAACTGCTTATCCGGAGGAATAAAGACCCATCGTGGGTTAACAAGAATCAGGACAAATCGGTAAAACTGCCAAAATTACAGCCGAGTCAGTAATACCATCCTGATTTATATGGATTTAAACGTTTTGCGTCAGATTGTCTTGTTCCTTAAACAACAAGCCGCAAACGGCCAGACCTGCCGCTGCCAGCAAGGCGCCGGC
>NZ_JBQCXF010000157.1:0-6443 GCF_051956635.1 Neisseria sp. P0022.S010
CATTGAAAGAATGTAGAATATTTTATTTAACCGAAAAAACACCGTTATGCCTATCTATCAATCAAAAATCAAATGTCCCAATTTATCCGCTTTAGTATGCAGATAACGTTCATTTTCCACATTTTCGCCGACATGTAATGCAATCCGTTCGACCACATTAATGCCGGAATCTTTCAACGTTTGGATTTTTTCAGGATTATTGGTCAACAACTTGACTTCACGAATATGCAGATAATCATAAATCTGCTTGGCTAAAGTGAAGTCGCGCGCATCAACAGGAAGGCCGAGCGCTACATTGGCCTCGACCGTATCCAAGCCCTGATCTTGCAGACGATAAGCACGGATTTTGTTTATCAAACCAATGCCCCTACCTTCTTGGCGCAAATATACGATAACGCCACGCCCTTCTTTCTGAACGGCCTGCATCGCTGCTTGAAGTTGAGGGCCGCAATCACATTTCACCGAAAATAAAGCATCGCCGGTCAAACACTCTGAATGGATACGCGACAACACAGGCAGGCCGTCTGAAACATCGCCCATCGTCAATGCGACATGCTCCTGACCGCCCTCTTCTTCAAAGCCGTGCATGGTAAATTCACCCCATTCCGTAGGCAAACGGCATGACGCGACAAACTTCAAGGCGTTACTCATTTTCCGCTTCCTCGTTTTCAGCTACACCCAACAGATTTTTCAAAGAATCCGACAGAGCCAAGGCAAGGGCAATCCAAGCCACCAATACTTCGTCGGGCGCGCCGTCTTTGACATCAAACTCAGCATGCACTACACCCAAGACCGCACCGCTGGGCATACAGACAGGAACAGAAATCTGACTCAAACCGGGATGATTGCGTTCGGCCGACAATTCACCAATTTCCTGCCAATACGCCACATTCTGACAAACATTCATCCAACCGCTTTGCGCCGTACGCACAGCCAAAAAAGCCTGTCCGGTCTGCTCGTCGATTGGAATCACATTTTCCAATGGCATGCCCCAACGGCTCAGTCGAACCAGCGACAACGCGCCATCTTTCGGAAACGCTGTATAAACCGCCGCACTTTTCAAATGCTCGGTGCGCTCGGCAACCGAATCCAAAGCCATAAAAATCTGTTTCAGCAACAATTCATGTTCGGCATCAACATAATCCGCCAACTGCCAACCGTCTTCAGACGGCCACAAAATCGAACGCTCAACCGAAGCATTGCCCATTTTAATCACAGCCTGAGCAGTCAAATAAGCAACATGTATATCATCCGCAGACAACTTCAAACCTTGCGTCTGCAAGAAATCTTTAATCAATAAAGCAGGCATCTGCCCTTCCTCACCAATAGTAAAGTTGAGGCCGTCTGAAAACAAACCCTGCTTTCAGACGGCCGGAATAAAACATTATATAAGGGATAAACCGAAAAATTCAAGCAAACAAGACTTTGCGCCACCATTAATCTTGTGTATAATCCACGATTCAAATTAGTGCGGACGTGGCGAAATTGGTAGACGCACCAGATTTAGGTTCTGGCGCCGCGAGGTGTGAGAGTTCGAGTCTCTCCGTCCGCACCATACTCAAAATGAGCAGCTTTCGGGCTGCTTTTTTTACATCTATTCCACTATATACCCTATTCAAAATCAAAACTGCTTTTAATTTTTTGACCTTTGCAAAAAAGGGGTTTATTTGGGGGTATAACAGACGTTTCCATTTTATCTTTCAGACGGCCTATCATTTATGTTGAATCCATCGCAAAAACTTGTCGAATTGGTCCGTATTCTTGAAGAACGTGCCTATATTTTTCCGGGAGATCCTGTTCAGGCGACGGAAGCGTTGCGACATATTGATGGCGGCAACGAGGAAAAACTGATACGCCGCGCCCAAATCATTGACCGCGACCAGCATTTAAAATATGTGTTGCAACAGGTGGAAACAGGCTCGTTTTGGCTTTGGATTGTTGCGGCGACATTGTTGTTTACGGTCGGTTTTTCCAGCACTTATCTTTTGATGGACAATCAGGGGCTGAACTTTTTTCTGGTATTGGCCGGGATTTTGGGCATGAATACAGTCATGCTGCTGGTGTGGCTGGCGACTTTATTCCTTCGTTTGAAAAATGTGCACTTTATCAGCAGTCCGGCAACTTGGTTCCGAGGCAAAGATCCGGTCAATCAGGCAATTTTGCGGCTTTATGTGGATGAATGGCGTAAACCGCAAACACGTTGGCTGATTGGTGCAACTTCACACGGCCTGTGGCTTTGCACGCTGTCGGGAATGTTGGTTTCTGTTTTGCTGCTGCTTTTGGTGCGTCAATATACGTTCAACTGGGAAAGTACGCTTTTAAGCAATACGGCATTGGTGAAAACAGTTGAAGCTTTGTCATGGCTTCCGGAACGTTTGGGCTTTCCTGTTCCCGACAGTCAGGCCGTAATTGCAGGCCGTCTGAACAATCATATCGAAGATGCACGCGCTTGGGCGGGTTTACTCATCGGCAGCATTATCTGCTATGGCATTCTGCCGCGCTTAATTGCTTGGCTGGCTTGCAAGATTACTTTAAAAACCCTTCGCGGACGTTTGGATTTGAATCAGCCCTACTATCAAAACATCCTCCGCACATGGCAAACGAAGATTGTCGATGCCGATGATTTTCAGGAAAACATCGTTCCCGTTTCATCCAAAATTACGCTGAATAATGCGCCCAAATGGGCCGTTACACTGGAAACGGAATGGCCTGAGCCGCTTTGGTTTTCCGGCATTTTGGCGCAAGAGTGGATAGACAAAGGCGTGGCCGCCGGCAGAAAAGATTTGGAACAATTAGAAGCCGAATTGAAACAAACTCCGGCGCAACTTCTCATCGGCGTACGCACGCAAACTGTTCCCGATCGCGGCATTTTGCGTCAAATCAGCCGCTTGGCCGAAGCTACGGATGGCGGCGTAATCATTCAGCTTTTGAATCAAGACAGCTTCTCTGAAGATTTGGATACCAAGCTGAACTATTGGCGCGATGCACTGGCAGAAAGAAACATTGCCTGGTTGGAGCCGACCCGTTTGGCACAAGAAAAACGGCAAACCTCTATTTGACAGATAAACTAAAGGCCGTCTGAAACCTGATGTTTGGGTTTCAGACGGCCTTATTTATTGTTGAGGATTCATCTTAATGATGTTCGTGGCGATGCTCTTGATGATGTTTAGGCTTGGCTGCATGGCGTTTGGCTTTAGGTGCAGGTTTTTTCATTTTTTGCGGTTTGGCTTTTTTGTGCATACGTTCTTGTTTCGGATGCATTTCGTGTTTGCCGTGTGCAAAAGCGACAGGAGCCAATACCAAACCGGCAGCCGCAACCATCAAAGAGGTCATTTGAATCAGTTTTTTCATATTTATCTTCTTTCAAGGGGTTGATTTGAGGTAAAAATAAGAATTTATTCGCACTCAAGCGATGGACAAATATTAATGGCTTTGACTGTCAGCTACTGTCAGCATTCAGCGAAATCTGTTCAAAATTCGGCAATAGAAGTATGGCGACACGATGATGTAGCAAGTTTTGAAAGTTTACTGTCAATTTTGACAAAGCGTCTTTACACATTTCCCAAACGACAAAAAGCGCGAACCTTTCGATTCGCGCTTTTTTCAGACGGCATCAATTATTTCTTGTCGTCTTTTACTTCTTCAAAGTCGGCATCTACCACGTCATCGTCCTTCTTGGCGGAAGACGGCTCGGCTTGTGCGCTTTCGCCTGCTTGGGCTTCGGCTTGCGCTTGCGCGTAAACCATTTCGCCCAGTTTTTGGCTGGCTGTGCCCAGTGCTTCGGCTTTGGCATCGATGGCGGCTTTGTCGTCGCCTTTAACTGCTTCTTCAGCTTCTTTCAACGCAGCTTCGATTTTTTCTTTCTCGTCAGCGTCGAGTTTGTCGCCGTAATCAGCCAGAGATTTTTTCACAGAGTGAATCAGGGCTTCGGCTTGGTTGCGAGAAGCGACCAATTCAGTCAGTTTTTTATCTTCTTCAGCGTT
The DNA here is from genome assembly GCF_051956635.1 of Neisseria sp. P0022.S010. Taxonomy (NCBI): domain Bacteria; kingdom Pseudomonadati; phylum Pseudomonadota; class Betaproteobacteria; order Neisseriales; family Neisseriaceae; genus Neisseria; species Neisseria sp. P0022.S010. The sequence continues at coordinate 3,984 of NZ_JBQCXF010000157.1, forward strand.
GGCTTCGGCATCTTTCACCATGCGTTCGATTTCTTCTTCGCTCAAACCTGAAGAACCTTGGATGGTAATGTTGGCCGCTTTGCCTGTACCTTTGTCTTTAGCAGAAACGTGCAAGATACCATTGGCGTCAATGTCGAAAGTAACTTCAATTTGCGGCATACCGCGTGGTGCAGGTGCGATGTCGGTCAAATTGAACTGACCCAAAGATTTATTGGCAGAAGCGCGTTCGCGTTCGCCTTGCAGTACATGGATGGTTACTGCGCTTTGGTTGTCTTCGGCAGTAGAGAACACTTGAGACGCTTTAGTCGGAATAGTAGTGTTCTTTTGAATCAGCTTGGTCATCACGCCGCCCATGGTTTCGATACCCAAAGACAGAGGAGTTACGTCCAGCAACAATACGTCGCTACGGCCGCCGCTCAATACTTCGCCTTGAATCGCTGCACCTACGGCAACAGCTTCGTCAGGGTTCACGTCTTTACGAGGCTCTTTACCGAAGAAGGCTTTAACGGCTTCTTGTACTTTCGGCATACGGCTTTGACCACCGACCAAAATTACGTCGTCGATATCGCTGGTGCTCAAGCCGGCATCTTTCAATGCGACTTTACAAGGCTCGATAGAACGTTGGATCAAGTCTTCAACCAGGCTTTCAAATTTGGCACGGGTAATTTTCATGGCCAAGTGTTTAGGACCTGTTGCGTCCATAGTGATGTATGGCAGGTTGATTTCAGTTTGCTGACCGCTGGACAATTCGATTTTGGCTTTTTCGGCAGCTTCTTTCAGACGTTGCAGAGCCATTACGTCTTGTTTCAAATCAATGCCTTGTTCTTTTTTGAACTCATCAATGATGTAGTCGATCAAGCGTTGGTCGAAGTCTTCACCGCCCAAGAAAGTATCGCCGTTGGTAGCCAATACTTCAAACTGTTTGTCGCCGTCGAGGTTGGCAATTTCGATGATAGAGATATCAAAAGTACCGCCACCCAAGTCATATACGGCTACTTTGCGGTCTTTGTTGTCGCCTTTGTCCATACCGAATGCCAAAGCGGCTGCGGTTGGTTCGTTGATGATACGTTTTACTTCCAAACCTGCGATGCGGCCTGCGTCTTTGGTGGCTTGACGTTGGCTGTCGTTGAAGTAGGCCGGAACGGTAATCACGGCTTCGGTTACTTTTTCGCCCAAGTAAGCTTCGGCGGCTTCTTTCATTTTACGCAGGACTTCTGCGGAAACTTGCGGCGGAGACAGCTCTTTGCCTTGCGCTTTCACCCATGCGTCGCCGTTGTTGGCTTTGATGATTTCGAAAGGCATGGATTCGATGTCGCGTTGAACTTCTTTGTCTTCAAATTTATGACCGATCAAACGTTTTACAGCGTAGATGGTGTTTTTAGCGTTGGTTACGGCTTGGCGTTTGGCGGGTGCGCCAACGAGGACTTCGCCGCCGTCCAGATAAGCGATAACGGAAGGAGTGGTGCGTGCACCTTCTGCATTTTCGATCACTTTAGTTTGACCGTTTTCAGAAATGGCCAAACAAGAGTTGGTTGTACCTAAGTCAATACCGATTACTTTTGCCATATTATGTTGCTCCTAATAAACTTTTCTTAATTAATAATCCTGTGGAACATTTCGTTCCGATGGCTTGTAAATAAGGTTACTTCATTTTTTTTTCAAGGCCTAATTTAAATTTTTTTTTAAATTAAATTCAATTACTTGATTTATTTATCCACAAGCCGTTTATTCTTTTTTCAGACGGCTGGTTTTAATTTTCCGATTCCGGTTTATCGGAATGATTTTCCAATAGCGGAACATCGGGCTTTGAAACCGGATAAGGCCGTCTGAAGATTTTATGCTTGATAAACTTTATCAAGCGGTGCCTTCAATCTTCTTTTTTCGCCACGACAACCATCGCAGGACGCAAAACGCGGTCAGATAATGTGTAGCCTTTTTTCATCACGCTGACGATGGTGTTCGGATCTTGCTCGCTGACGACTGCCTGCATCGCTTGGTGGCAATGCGGGTCAAGTTTCTCGCCTGCCTGAGGATTGATTTCTTTAATATGGGTGGCATCAAACGCTTTTTGCAATTCGTTTAAAGTCATTTGCACACCCATTTTCAGGGCATCAAAATTACCGCTTTGGTCGAGCAGCGCCATTTCAAGGTAGTCTTTGACAGGCAGCATTTCTGCCGCAAATTTTTGTCCGGCGAATTTATGGGTATCGGCAATTTCTTGCTGATGGCGGCGGCGCAGGTTTTGCTCGTTTGCCAAACCGCGCAGCTCGCTGTCTTTGAGCTGGCCTTCCAACTCGGCAATACGCGCCTGAAGCTCTTCGTAAGTCGGTTCTGCTTGTTCGGTTTCAACGGTTTCGGCAGTTTCTACGGCTGCCGCTTCTTCTGCTTCGTGTTGATGTTGTTCGTTATGCTCCGTCATTTCTGACATCCTTTTAGCGTGTTGATATTCGATGTTTCATA
>NZ_JBQCXF010000158.1:0-6275 GCF_051956635.1 Neisseria sp. P0022.S010
GTTTGGCCTGCCTTTTGAGTTTTTCCTGAATGCCGCGTTCTACCTTGGCCAGGCGTTTCATTCCGTACTTTGCCTGTTTGAAACGGTTGTTGGTACTGGTTTGGGGTTTGGGCAGCCTGCCTCTTGCGGCTTTAAGTGCGCGGTAAATGGTGACGCGGCTGACTTGGTAGCGGCGTGCCAGGGAGGTTACGCTTTCCTTCCCCTGCGTGTAGGCCAGCCAAATGGCTTGACGGTGGTGCGGGGTGAGACGGGTGTTTTTGTGCATGTTCATGTTTCAGTATTCTCCTGGAAATACTGTAAACAACGCTACTAGTTTCTACACCCCAAAATCCCCTAAATTCCCACAAAGACATTTAGGGGATTTCTCATGAGCACCTTCTTCCGGCAAACCGCATAATCCATGATTGCCAAACACATCGACCGCTTCTCACTATTGAAGTTGGATCAGGTGATTGATTGGCAACCGATCGAGCAATACCTGAATCGTCAAAGAACCCGTTACGTCCGAGACCACCGCGGCCGTCCCGTCTATCCCCTGTTGTCCATGTTTAAAGCTATCCTGCTCGGACAATGGCACAGCCTCTCCGATCCCGAACTCGAACACAGCCTCATCACCCGCATCGACTTCAACCTGTTTTGCCGTTTTGACGAACTGAGCATCCCCGATTACAGCACCTTATGCCGCTACCGCAACTGGCTGGCGCAAGACGACATCCTGTCCGAATTGCTAAAACTGATTAACTGCCAACTGACCGAAAAAGGCCTAAAAATAGAGAAAGCATCTGCCGCCGTCATTGACGCCACCATTATTCAGACCGCCGGCAGCAAACAGCGTCAGGCCATAGAAGTCGATGAAGAAGGACAAGTCAGCGGTCAAACCACACCGAGTAAAGACAGCGATGCCCGCTGGACAAAGAAAAACGGCCTCTACAAACTCGGTTACAAACAACATACCCGTACCGAGGCGGAAGGTTGGTTGGAACATGAAGTTACCCGCCTGACCGTATGCGAATACCTCAAACCATTGTTTGCAGACGGCATCGATACGCTGGTGTTGGGCTGCACGCACTTTCCCTTGCTCAAGCCCTTAATCGGTAGGGAGGCGGGTAATGTCGCGTTGGTTGATTCTGCAATTACGATGGCTGAAGAAACAGCACGCGTCCTTGCGCAGGAGGGATTACTCAATACTGACAACAATAATCCCGACTATCGTTTTTATGTCAGCGATATTCCTTTGAAATTCAGAACGATAGGCGAACGTTTTCTGGGTAGGACGATGGAGCAGATTGAAATGGTGTCTTTGGGTTAGGCAAGGTTTGCTCAAACACCCGTATATCCGGAGTAAGGATGTGCGGGTGTTTTTTGTGAAGATACGTCAGAAAATGTTTGCAAATTACATTTTAAGTTAATAGAATATAAACTATTATCATTTTTAAAAAAGTTGATATGAAAAATTCACTTATTGCCCAAGCAGCCGGTATCCTGCCTGTGCTGCTGCTTTCTGCCTGCGCGGGCGGCGGCAGTTTCGATTTGGACAGCGTGGAAACGAAACAGCACAACCCGCAGTCCGAAGCACCGAAATACCAAGACGAACAGACTGAAAAACCGGCAAAACCCGATGAAGCGCAGGCGGCGGAAAACGACCGTCCGGCTTACGGTTTTGCAGCCAAAATACCGCGCCGTAATGTCCATTTCAACGTGAAACAGGGGCATCAGCCGCTGTCGGATGCGGATTGGGTGAAATTGGCGGCGGGTGAACCGGATAAGTTTCCCCAAAAGGATGACATTTTTGCGATGGATAAGGGTACGCTGAACGAATCCATCACAACGGGCGACGGTAAAAGCCGCGTGGAAGGATACACGAAATTCAAGTATGTCCGCTCGGGCTATATCTACCGCAACGGTGCCAATAAAATCGATCCCAAAAACAATATCGCCCTTTTCGGTCCGGACGGCTACCTTTTCTACAAAGGCAGCAATCCTTCCCAAGCTCTGCCGACGGGCAAGGCGATTTACAAAGGTACTTGGGATTATGTAACCGATGCCAAGGAAAAACAGAAGTTTCCCCAGTTGGGTAGTCCGCCAGCGGGGGATAGGTACGGGGCTTTGTCTGCCGAGGAAGCGGATGTGTTGCGCAATGAAAGCGAGGCACCGAAAGGTCAGACCGATTTCGGGCTGACCAGCGAGTTTGAGGTGGATTTCGCCGCCAAGACCATGACCGGCGCGCTCTACCGCAATAACCGGATTACCCATAACGAAACCGAAAATAAAGCCAAACAAATTAAACGTTACGACATTCAGGCTAACCTGCACGGTAACCGCTTCAAAGGTAAGGCGTTGGCTGCAGATAAAGATACTGGGAACGGTCATCCCTTCGTTTCTGATTCTGATAGTCTGGAAGGTGGTTTCTACGGGCCTCAGGGCGATGAGTTGGGCGGCAAGTTTTTGGCAAACGATAAGAAAGTGCTTGCCGTATTCGGCGCGAAACAGAAAGACGGTGCAGAAAAACCATTGGCTGAAACCTTTATGGACGCTTACCGCATCGGTGCGGATTTTGTGAAAAAACAGATAGACAGCTTCGGCAACGTGGCCAAACTGCTGATTGGCGGCGTAGAGCTTGCGCTTGTGCCGTCCGAAGGCATTCAGACGGCATTCCAGCATGTATTTGAGAAAGATGGTATGAAGGTGTCGGTATGCTGCTCCAATTTGGATTACCTGCATTTCGGGGTGTTGGAACACGGCGGTTCGCACGATATGTTCCTGCAGGGCAGCCGTACGCCGGTTTCCGATATGCCTGTAACGGCGGGAGAGGCGGTATATCGCGGTACATGGTCGGGTACTATTGTTAATGGTACGAGCTGGAGTGCCGAACCTTCCAATAAGGAAGGCGGTAACCGGGCGGAGTTTAAAGTTAATTTTGCCGAGAAAACCCTCAACGGTATGCTGACGGCGAAAGACCGCATTGCCCCCGTATTCACCATCACTGCCACGATTCAGGGCAATGGTTTTTCAGGTGTGGCGAAAACCGGTGAAAACGGCTTTGCATTAGATCCGAAAAATACCATCGATCCGAAACGGACGAATATCCGTGCAGATGTGTCCGGCGGCTTCTACGGCAAAAACGCCATTGAGATGGGCGGATCGTTCTCCGGAAATACATTGGAGGGAGAAAGCGGCAAGGCGGCAGTGGTATTCGGTACGAAACGCCAACAGCTTGTCCGGTAAACTGGGCTGCCGGTTGACAGAGGAAAGTTCTTCAGACGGCATATCGGCTTTAAATGCCGTCTGAAGGCAGTAAGTAGAGAAATGATATGAAACAGCAACATTTGTTCCGATTAAATATTTTATGCCTGTCGCTGATGACTGCGCTGCCTGCTTATGCGGATGTTTTACCGTCCGGACAAGTGATGGAAAAGCAGCTCGATACCGTGCAGGTCAATGCGAAAAAACAGAAAACCCGCCGTGATAACGAAGTAACCGGGTTGGGCAAACTAGTCAAATCTTCTGATACGCTAAGTAAAGAACAGGTTTTGAATATCCGAGACCTGACCCGTTACGATCCGGGTATTGCTGTGGTCGAACAGGGTCGGGGCGCAAGTTCCGGCTATTCAATACGCGGCATGGATAAAAACCGTGTTTCCTTAACGGTAGACGGCGTTTCGCAAATACAGTCCTACACCGCGCAGGCGGCATTGGGTGGGACGAGGACGGCGGGCAGTAGCGGCGCAATCAATGAAATTGAGTATGAAAACGTCAAGGCCGTTGAAATCAGCAAGGGTTCGAATTCATCAGAATACGGAAACGGCGCATTGGCAGGTTCGGTCGCATTTCAAACCAAAACCGCAGCCGACATTATCAGAGAGGGGAAACAGTGGGGCATTCAGAGCAAAACTGCCTATTCTGGAAAAGACCATGCCCTGACACAGTCCCTTGCGCTTGCAGGACGCAGCGGCGGCGCGGAAGCCCTCCTTATTTATACTAAACGGCGGGGGCAGGAAATCCATGCGCATAAAGATGCTGGTAAAGGTGTGCAGAGCTTCAACCGGCTGATGCCGGTCGAGGATACCCATCCGTACGCAAATTTCATTGTCGAAGAAGAATGCCCCAATGGATATGCTGCCTGTAAAGGCAATGCGAAAAAAGATGCTTTGGCCAAAGATGAGCGCAAAACCGTCAGCACGCAGGATTATACCGGCCCCAGCCGCTTCCTTGCGGACCCGCTTGAGTATGGCAGCCAATCATGGCTGTTCCGACCGGGTTGGCATTTGGACAACCGCCATTATGTCGGAGCTGTTCTCGAACGCACGCAGCAGACCTTTGATACACGGGATATGACTGTTCCTGCCTATTTGACCGAGGCCGATCTGAATGAAAGTGTCCGGAGAAACGGTACACCGAGCGGCTTTGGCAAATATTCGGGCAATAATAAGGCAGAAAGGCTGTTTGTTCATGGAGAGGGCGGTACATTGCAGGGTATCGGTTACGGTACCGGCGTGTTTTATGATGAACGCCATACTAAAAACCGCTACGGGGTCGAATATGTTTACCATAATGCTGACAAGGATACCTGGGCCGATTACGCCCGACTTTCTTATGACCGGCAAGGTATAGATTTGGACAACCATTTGCAGCAGACGCATTGCTCTTACGACGGTTCGGATAAAAATTGCCGTCCCGACGGTAATAAACCGTATTCCTTCTATAAATCCGACCGGATGATTTATGAAGAAAGCCGAAACCTGTTCCAAGCAGTATTTAAAAAGGCATTTGATACGGCCAAAATCCGTCACAATTTGAGTATCAATCTAGGGTACGACCGCTTTAAGTCACAATTGTCCCACAGCGATTATTATCTGCAAAACGCAGTTCAGGCATATGGATCGAAAACTCCGGAAGGGGCGCAGTCACCCAACGGAAGCCAAGGCAAACCGTATTGGGTGTCTATCGGCAAGACCACGGTCAATACATCGCCGATATGCCGCTTCGGCAATAACACCTATACAGACTGCACACCGAGGAATATCGGCGGCAACGGTTATTATGCAGCCGTTCAAGACAATGTTCGTTTGGGCAGGTGGGCGGATGTCGGAGCAGGCATACGTTACGATTACCGCAGTACGCATTCGGAAGATAAGAGTGTCTCTACCGGCACTCACCGCAACCTTTCTTGGAACGCAGGCGTAGTCCTCAAGCCTTTCACCTGGATGGATTTGACTTATCGCGCTTCTACGGGCTTCCGTCTACCGTCGTTTGCCGAAATGTACGGCTGGAGAGCCGGGGAGTCTTTGAAAACGTTGGATCTGAAACCGGAAAAATCCTTTAATAGAGAGACAGGTATTGTATTTAAAGGGGACTTCGGCAATTTGGAAGCCAGCTATTTCAACAATGCTTATCGCGACCTGATTGCATTCGGTTATGAAACCCGAACTCAAAACGGGCAAACTTCGGCTTCTGGCGACCCCGGATACCGAAATGCTCAAAATGCACGGATAGCCGGTATCAATATTTTGGGTAAAATCGATTGGCACGGTGTATGGGGCGGGTTGCCGGACGGGTTGTATTCCACGCTTGCCTATAACCGTATCAAGGTCAAAGATGCCGATATACGCGCCGACAGGACGTTTGTAACTTCATATCTCTTTGATGCTGTCCAACCTTCACGATATGTATTGGGTTTGGGTTACGACCATCCTGACGGAATATGGGGCATCAATACGATGTTTACTTATTCCAAGGCAAAATCTGTTGACGAACTGCTAGGCAGCCAGGCGCTGTTGAACGGTAATGCCAATGCTAAAAAAGCAGCATCACGGCGGACGCGGCCTTGGCATGTTACGGATGTTTCCGGATATTACAATATCAAGAAACACCTGACCCTGCGCGCAGGCGTGTATAACCTCTTCAACTACCGGTATACCACTTGGGAGTCTGTAAGGCAGACTGCCGAAGGAGCGGTCAATAGGCACAATAATGTCGGTAGGTATAACCGCTACGCCGCACCGGGACGAAATTACACCCTGACTTTGGAGATGAAGTTTTAACCTAAGCAACCGTGCATCAAGGCAATAGGAGACCTTTGCAAAATCCCCCAAATCCCCTAAAGTCCCGCCCAAGACATTTAGGGGATTTTCCATGAGCACCTTCTTCCGGCAAACCGCACAAGCCATGATTGCCAAACACATCGACCGCTTCCCACTATTGAAGTTGGATCAAGTGATTGATTGGCAACCGATCGAACAGTACCTGAATCGTCAAAGAACCTGCTACCTTAGAGA
>NZ_JBQCXF010000159.1:0-6234 GCF_051956635.1 Neisseria sp. P0022.S010
GGTAATGTATCACCACGATACACGTTGTCCTCAACTAGTGGCAACGAATAAGAAAAAACAAAAACAAGCGGCGGCAAAATCTGAGCAGTACGATGCGGCAGCAACGAAAAATGCTCAAGAACAAGTTGTTCAGTTTGTTAAAAAAGAATCGGCAATTAGTGTTGATAAGTAGTTATTTATAAAAAAGAGGGCTGTATCGGCAGCCCGACTTAGAAATTTTTTCATCGGTAGGCCGTCTGAAAAAAATCGGCCGCCGGATTTTATCCAAGGAGTGTCGTATGTCAGACGAAAAATTAGAACAAAACGGCTTAAGCCGTCGTTCATTCTTAGGTACTGCTGCTGCTTCCGGTGCAGGCATTGCCGGTGCCGGTTTGTTGGGCTTGGCCGGTTGCTCTAACGGTGAGGGTGATAAAGCTGCTGCTTCTGGCGCAGCTCCTGCTGAGAAAGCAGCAGCTCATTCTGCCGAGCCGGGCAAACAAACTTCCGAAGTGGGTCCAGGTGAACTTGACCAATACTACGGTTTCCTCTCAGGCGGTCAATCAGGCGAAATGCGCTTGATCGGTTTGCCGTCTATGCGCGAACTGATGCGTATCCCTGTATTCAATATGGACAGCGCTACCGGTTGGGGTCGTACCAATGAGAGCTTGAAAGTCCTCAACGGAAATATTACCGAAGAAACCCGTAAATTCTTGCAAGACAGCGGTTTGCGTTGCTACCCTAACGGCGACTTGCACCACCCACACTTGTCTTTCACCGACCAAACTTACGATGGCCGTTATGCTTACGCCAACGATAAAGCAAACACCCGTGTTTGCCGTATCCGCTTGGATGTGATGAAAACCGATAAAATCATTGATATTCCTAATGCTTCAGGTATCCACGGCCTGCGTCCGCAACGTTATCCGAAAACCGGTTACGTTTTTGCCAACGGCGAGCATATCGTTCCTGTTGACGGCGTAGGCAAATGGGATGATCCTAAAACTTGGAATGCCGTTTATACCGCAATTGACGGCGAAACCATGGAGATCGCATGGCAAGTTTTGGTAGACGGTAACTTGGACAACGGCGATGCCGACTACCAAGGTAAATACTCTTTCTCTACCTGCTATAACTCTGAGCGCGCTCTGACTGTACAAGGTGCTTCTTCTAACGAGCAAGACTGGTGTGTAGTATTTAACCTGGCTGCTATCGAAGAAGGCATCAAAAAAGGCGACTTCAAAGAAGTTAACGGCGTGAAAATGTTGGACGGCCGTGCAGAAGCCAACTCTCCATACACCCGCTACATCCCTGTGCCTAACTCTCCTCACGGCTGTAACGCAAGCCCTGACGGCAAATACATCATGCTCAATGGTAAACTGTCTCCAACCGTTACCGTATTGGATGTCAGCAAACTGGACGATTTGTTTGCAGGCAAAATCAAAGAGCGCGATGTTGTCGTAGCTGAGCCTCAACTGGGTCTTGGCCCGTTACACACTGCATTTGACGGTCGCGGCAATGCTTATACAACATTGTTTATCGACAGCCAAATGGTGAAATGGAACATCGACGATGCGATTAAAGCCTACAAAGGCGAGAAAATCGATCCGATCAAACAAAAACTGGACGTTCACTATCAACCTGGTCACAACCACACTACCATGGGCGAAACCAAAGAAGCCGACGGTAAATGGTTGGTGTCTTTGAACAAATTCTCCAAAGACCGTTTCCTGAACGCAGGTCCTCTGAAACCTGAGTGTGACCAATTGATCGACATCTCCGGCGATGAAATGCGTCTGGTTCACGACAACCCGACTTTTGCAGAACCGCACGACTTCTGTCTGGTTTCCGCTTCCAAAGTGAACCCAAGCAAAACTTGGGACCGCAAAGACCCATGGTTCTGGAAAGATGCTTTGGAACAAGCGCAAAAAGACGGCGTTGAGTTGGAAAAAGCCGCTAAAGTCGTACGCGAAGGCAACAAAGTACGCGTGTACATGACTGCCGTTGCGCCTGCATTCAGTATCCCTCAATTTGAAGTGAACCAAGGTGACGAAGTGACCGTATACGTGACCAACGTTGAGACTATTGAGGACTTGACTCACGGCTTCACTTTGGAAGGCTACGGTATCGCTATGGAGATTAGCCCGCAAGCGACATCTTCTGTAACCTTCAAAGCAGTCCGTCCAGGCGTACACTGGTACTACTGCCAATGGTTCTGCCACGCATTGCACATGGAAATGTCAGGCCAAATGATTGTTAAACCAAAATAATTTTGGTTTGATGATTTAATCCTTTAGGCCGTCTGAAAAGACATTCTTTCAGACGGCCTTTATAGCAAAGCTGTTTGTCAGCCAGTATGGCAATGAAATATAAGCTATCATCAGACAGCTTTGCTATAACATCAAAATACCTGTTTCTGCATATGTTTATCATGTAGAAAACAGGCCGTCTGAAATTGAGATATGATTATGACGCATACACCATCCCATCGTTCCAAATGGCAACGTGCCGCATTCGTATTGCTGTTGGGCAGTATGGTTCAGACGGCCTTTGCCACAGTCATCAACGTATCCGCACAAGACAATCTCAATGATGCTTTAGCGCGCGCCCAAGCCGGCGATACGCTCAAGCTTGCCTCCGGTACATACAAGACCAAACTTTATATCGACAAACCGATTACCATTGAAGGTCCGGCCGACCGCTCCGCCAAGATTATTGGCGACAGGAGCGGGCGTACCATTGCCGTTCATGCACCTGACGTGACCCTGCGTAATCTGACTGTTTCCAATTCAGGCTTGAGCCTGCCGGCCATGGATGCAGGGATTTATCTTGAGGAAACGGCTCCGCGTGCATTGATTGAACACAATAATGTCTTGGACAACTCTGTCGGCGTGTACATCCATGGAGCGGCAGAATCGATGGTGCGCGAAAATAAGATTGTCGGGGAAGCTACATTGCGCGTGAATGAGCGCGGTAATGGCGTAACGGTTTGGAATGCGCCGGGTGCGCAAGTAGTCGACAACGATATTTCCAAAGGCCGTGACGGTATTTTCTCCAATACCAGTACAAACAATACCTATAAAGGCAATCGTTTCAGCGATTTGCGTTTTGCAGTACATTATATGTACACCAACGACAGCGAGGTTAGCAACAACATCTCCGTTGGCAACAATATGGGCTATGTGTTGATGTTCTCAGAGCGTCTTAAAGTGTATGGCAATATCGCCGTGGGCAGCCGTGACCAAGGTATCATGCTCAATTACGTCAACTATTCCGATATTAACGACAATATTATCAACAAAGCCGGTAAATGCGTATTCGCCTATAACGCCAACTTCAATAAAATTTTTGACAACCATTTTGAAAACTGTCAAATCGGTATTCACTTTACCGCGGCCATTGAAGGCACAAGCCTGTTCAATAATTCGTTTATCAACAACGAAAGCCAAGTCAAATACGTCAGCACCCGTTTCCTTGATTGGGGAGAGGGCGGACGAGGCAATTATTGGAGCGACAACAGCGCATTCGATCTTGATGGCGATGGTTTTGGCGACAACGCCTATCGACCGAACGGCATCATCGATCAAATCATTTGGCGCGCTCCCGTGTCCCGTTTGCTGATGAACAGTCCTGCCGTCAGTATTGTCAAATGGGCGCAATCACAGTTCCCCGCTATTTTGCCGGGCGGCGTCATCGACAGTAAGCCATTGATGAAACCGATCAGCAACAAAACAAGTACCAAATACGAAGCCATGAAGGATGAGCTGTTGCACGAAGCCAATACGCGCCAATCCAATTGGAGTAATGCCGAAAACGGATCTTTGAATTAAACATGTTTTCAGACGGCCTTTTGAATGAGGCCGTCTGAAACGGCACAAAGGAATTATTCATGACCAACCACGTCGAATTAAGAAACGTGACCAAACAATTCGGCAGTCAAAAAGCCGTCAACCAAGTCGATTTAGTCCTCAAAGCAGGCGAAAGCGTCGGCATGGCAGGGCATAACGGTGCAGGCAAATCCACCATCATGAAGCTGATACTCGGCCTGATTACACCGACCGAAGGCGAAGTCATGTTGCTGGGCGAGCGTACCGGCAGCAAGACAGGCGCACTGCTTCGCAGCCAAATCGGCTACCTGCCTGAAACCGTCGCGCTTCATCCTTCATTGACCGGCATTGAAACCATGGATTTCTATGCCAAGCTGAAAAAACAGCCCTTGAGTAAAAACCGTGAGTTGTTGGAACGCGTCGGTATTTCTCAAGCGGCACGCCGCCGTGTCGGCACTTACTCCAAAGGTATGCGCCAGCGTCTCGCTTTGGCACAAGCCTTGTTGGGCGAGCCTAAAGTCTTATTGTTTGACGAACCGACCACTGGCCTTGACCCGGCTTCACGCCAAATGTTTTATGAAGTCGTGCGCGAACTGAATGGACGCGGTGCAACCGTATTGCTCAGCACGCACGCGCTTGCCGAACTCGATGGCCACGCCGACCGCATTATCGTCATGAAAAACGGCGTGAAAGTTGCCGATGGCAGCATGGATGAGCTGCATGTCCAAAGTGGTTTGCCGTTGACCGTCAATGTCCGTTTGAAAGAAGCGCGTCCGTTGAGCGAGCGTTGGCAGCCGCTTTCAGACGGCCTGTCGTATAAAGCGCAATGTAAAGCCGAAGAGCGTATGGGACTTTTGAGCGAATTGGGTGATTTGGGCAACCTTGCCTATATCGATATCCATACCCCGACACTTGACGATATGTACGCACAATTCTTAAAAAGGGAAGACGTATGAACCCCGTTTGGATTATTACCGGCAAAGAAGTCCGCGACAGCCTGCGCAACCGTTGGGTTCTCGCCGCCGCGCTCCTGCTTGCCGCGCTTGCCCTGTCATTGGGTTTCCTGGGCAGCTCGCCTACCGGCACAGTCAAAGTCGATCCGTTGACTGTTACCGTTGTCAGCCTCTCCAGCCTGTCGATTTTTCTGATTCCGCTGATTGCGATGTTGCTCTCTTATGATGCGCTGATTGGCGAAATCGAACGCGGCACGATGGCACTGTTGTTGAGCTATCCGATTTCGCGCAACCAAATCCTCGCCGGCAAATTTATCGGCCATCTCATCATCCTTGCCCTTGCTACTACGGCAGGCTACGGATTGGCAGGCATTACCCTCCAGCTTGCCAACGGCGGCTTTGACCTTGGCGCATGGAAACCTTTTGCCCTCCTGATTGTTGCCAGTGTGATTCTTGGTGCAGCCTTTTTGTCTATGGGTTATTTGATTAGCGCGAAAGTCAAAGAACGCGGTACCGCCGCCGGTATCGCCATCGGCGTATGGCTGTTTTTTGTGGTGATTTTCGATATGGCGCTTTTGGGTATTTTGGTTGCCGATACTGAACAAGTCATTACCGCATCTGTTGTAGAAACCATTCTCTTGTTCAATCCTTCCGACATTTACCGTCTGCTCAACCTGACCGGCTATGAAAACACCGCCATGTACGCAGGTATGGCCGGTTTGAGCGATCAAATCAGCCTGACTATGCCGGTTTTGCTGACGGCGCAGGTATTATGGGTTATCATTCCCTTGGTCTTAGCCGCCTGGATTTTCGGAAAGAGACAAATATGAGAAAAATATTATTTACAGCATTCACCATCCTTGCTTTATCTGCTTGTAGCAAACAGGAAAATACTCCTCCGCCTGCGCCCCAACAAATCAGCGACAGCGCAGTCGGTCATTACTGCAGCATGAATTTGACCGAACACAACGGTCCTAAAGCGCAAATCTTCTTGAACGGCAAACCTGACAAACCGGTTTGGTTTTCCACCATCAAGCAGATGTTCGGCTACACCAAGCTGCCCGAAGAGCCTAAAGGCATTCATGCCATCTATGTTACCGATATGGGCAAAGTCAAAGATTGGGAAAAACCCAATGCCGACGCCGAATGGATAGATGCGAAAAAAGCCTATTATGTTATTGAAAGCAGTTTTATCGGCGGCATGGGTGCGGAAGACGCGCTTCCGTTTGCCGACAAGGCTCAGGCTGAAAAATTCGCCAAAGAAAAAGGCGGCAGAGTAGTCGGTTTTGCAGAGATGCCCGACGAATACATTTTCAAATAAAATAATCAATAAAAGGCCGTCTGAAACAGTTTCAGACGGCCTTTGCGTTGGAAGCTGCCGATTGATGATTTAATGAATGCGGCTTTCAATGTAAAGATAAAAAATCCAAGGAATACTCCATGTCCATCCCGTTAACGCGCCGCCGTTTCCTTGCCAT
>NZ_JBQCXF010000160.1:0-6231 GCF_051956635.1 Neisseria sp. P0022.S010
TATTAATCATAAAAGGGGTTTTCATGAAAGTATATAAGATATTTAAAGATTCAATAGGCCAATATGAAGCGGTCAAACAAGGCTGGTCTTGGCCTGCATTTTTCTTTGAAGGTATCTGGGCATGTGTGAAGAAAATGTGGGGGGTGGGTATCATCCTTATTATTCTATCTATAATTTTAAGTTTTTTTAATTTTGGAGCTGAAAAACTGGTAAGTATGAACCCCGCCTTCGCAATCTTTCTCCCCTTTCTATTTCTTATTGGTATTACCATTAAAATCCTAATGGGTGCATACGGTAACAAACTGCGTGAAAAAAATTTGATAAGCCGAGGCTATCAGCATCAAAAAAAAGATGCTGAATTTATTATTGCTCAGAATCCTCAAATGGCCATTATTCAGTATATTTCCAAATACGAAAAATAAATCGGATTCTTAAAACATAAAGGCCGTCTGAAACCTTAAAATAGGTTTCAGACGGCCTGAGCCTTTGCAAAACTCTTTACATCTCAAACCTTTCTGAAACCCAGCGGGCCAAGCGCCTGCCCGGTTTTACCTTTTCCCCTAAGGAGCCGCCATGTCCCATCTGCAAACCATCGCCGAACACCTGACCAGCCGCCGCCAAACCGTTACCTGCGCCGAGTCCTGCACCGGTGGCCTGCTTGCAGGTGCGCTGACCTCCGTTCCCGGCAGTTCGCAATGGTTTCATCAAAGCTTCGTCACATACAGCAACCAAGCCAAACAGGAGCGTCTGGGCGTCATGCCCGACACCTTGCTGAAACACGGCGCGGTCAGCCGCGAGACCGTCTATGAAATGGCACGCGGCGCAAAAGCCGTCGCGCAGGCGGATTACGCTTTGAGTATTTCCGGCATCGCCGGCCCCGGCGGCGGCAGCGCGGCCAAACCGGTCGGCACAGTCTGGTTCGGCCTGGCCACGCCCGAAGGCTCGTTTGAGCAAACCGTACTATTCACAGGCGACCGCGAAGCAGTAAGGGCGCAAGCCGTCGAATACGCATTGGCTTTCTTGGCGGAATATTTGGTTTGATAGCAAAAACTCAGGCCGTCTGAAATCTGGAAATCAGGTTTCAGGCGGCCTTTTTATCTATTCAAACCATCGGCGGATTTATACGCCCAAAAGCTCTTTGCCGAGGAAGCTGCCTTTTTCGACACCCGGCAGAACGAAGAAATAGCCGCCGCCAAACGGGCTGATGTATTCCTCCAGAGGCTCGCCGTTGAGCAGGTTTTGCACGAAGATGAATCCGTCGGCAAGGTTGGCCTGATAGCAGATGAAAATCAGGCCGACGTCGAGCTGGCCGTTGGCGGCAAGGCCGCGTGAGTAGTTGAAGGCGCGGCGGTAGAGCAGGTGTTTTTTCATGAACTCCGGATCGCGCGGATTGGCAAGGCGCATATGGCTGTCTTTGGGCGTGATTTTGCCGTCTGGGTCTTTGGCGAAATCGGCGGTGTCGCCCTCTTTTTTACCGTCCATGGGCGCGCCGCTGTATTTGCGCCGGCCGAAAATATCGGTTTGTTCCTGCATCGGGGTGCGGTCCCAAAACTCGACAAAGTGGCGGATAAGGCGGACGGCCTGATAGCTGCCGTTTTTCGCCCATGCCGGTTCGTCCAAGCTGTTGGCAGCAACGCCCGTCCACAGGACTTGATCGGCGACTTTGGGATCTTCGACTTTGGGATTGCCGGAGCCGTCGCGGAAACCTAAAAGATTGCGCGCGGCAATGGCGCCGGGTTCGGCTTTAGGGAGCCAACCGTCTATGCTCCAGCGGATGACGGCAAACTGGGCGGTGTTTTTGATGATATCGCGCAGGGCGGCTTGGCAGGTTTCGGGGGAGAATGCGCAAATTTGCAGGCTGAGGTCGCCGTCGCACCAAGATTTTTGGAGTTTGTCGTTGGGGAAGTCGCGCATTTCTTGTAGGTGTTTCGGCTTTTTGTCTTTGAGGCCGAAGCGGTCGTCAAATAGGCTGCTGCCGACGCCGACGGTAACCGTCAGCCCGTCGGGGCGGAATTGTTTGCCGAGGATGCCGCTGCCCGCAGGTGGGAGTTTGTCGTCGCCATCTTGGTATTCGCCGCCTTGGGTGAGGAATTCGATGCGGGCGGTCAGGGCGCGGAACAGGTTTTCAAGTTGTTTGGCATCTTTGGCGGTAACGTCAAAGGCACACATGATGCCGAAGAGCTGGTGTGGCGTAACGATGCCTGCCTGATGCTCGCCATAACACGGATAGGCCAGCTCGGAATGTTGGTTGTTTTGGGTCTCGGCGGCGGCTTCGCCTTGTTTTTTGCCGGCAAAATAACCGGCAACACCGATGGCGCCGGCGGCAAGGGCAGTTTTGAAAAGGGTTCGTTTTTCGGGTTGTGCCGGTTGTTTGTTTTGGCTCATGGTCTGCTCCTTGGCAGGGAACGGAAAGATTGCAATCGTGTGAAGTAAGGTCGGTTTTCAAACATATTTGTGTGGGAGACAATAAGATTCAGACGGCCTTTCAATATCCAAAGGCCGCCTGAAAACGCGTTATCTTATTTCAAACCCAAAATGCCGCGCAGTTTGGCCAAGTCTTCTGCCAAGGCATTAATCGGCGCCTGCAGGGCTTTGCGGTCTTCTTCGCTCAATTTGTCGTACAGCTCGAAACCGTTCGGGGTTTTGTATTTCGCCAAAATGTCTTCAACCTGTTTGAAGTTGGCATCGGTTTTTTCCAACAACGCTTTGTCTTTGGCTTCGATCAGCGGACGGAACAAATCAACGATTTTTTTGGAGCCTTCCACATTGGCTTGGAAGTCGCTCAAGTCGGTATGGCTGTAACGGTCTTCTTCGCCGCTGATTTTGCTGCCGGCCACTTCTTCAATCAGTTCGGACGCGCCGCCGACCACCTTACCCGGAGGAAACGCCAATGCGTCGATTTCTTTTTGCAGTGCTTCGACATCGGTCATCAGTTTGGCTGCAATTTCCTTCACGCCGGATACGTCTTTTTCTACCCAAAGGGCGTGTTCGATACGGTGGAAGCCGGTAAATCCGGCATCTTTCGCACCGTCTTTGAAGTCGTCTTCACGCGCATCGATGACGGGGTCGAGTTCGCTGAAAAGCTCGGCAATCGGTTCGATACGTTCGTAATGGACGCGGGTGGCGGCAAACAGGGATTTGGCCTTTTCAATGTCGCCGGCTTTAACGGCTTCGGTAAAGGTTTTGGTTTTCGCCACCAGCTCTTTAACCTCGCCTTGAACGTAAGCTTTATAGTCGGCGAGCGGTTGGGACAGTTTTTCCAAATCCGCTTCGTTGGCAGTGTCTTTGAAGCCGCTGTCGGTAACAATCAGCTTACCGCGCGGATTAGTCAACAGGCCGCAAGTCATTTCGTATTCGCCCGGCAGCAGGGTAACGGTCATTTTGTCGGATAAACCCGGGGCGATGTTTTCACGCTCGTCCACCACCATCACGCCTTTCAGAATTTCCCATTCCAGCTTGCGGCCGCTGTCGTTTTTAATGTTGAACACGACTTGGCCGCTGGGGACGGTCAATTCCATCGGTTCGCAGGCAGTATCGTTCACGCCGATATTGACCGAACCGTCGGCATTGGCGGCAGCGGATGCGCCTGAAGCGGCAGGCGCGGCTTTTTCGGCTTCAGGCGGCTGACACGCAGTCAAACCCAGAGCCAGCATTACAGACAAAGCAGTCAGATTGAATTTTTTCATTTTCATTCCTTTTTATTTAGTTAACGTTTTTGCCGGCGCGCTGCCGCGCAAAAACCAAATCATGACGGGAACCAGATACAGCAGCCAAATCAGGACTTCGCCTTCGGTTGGGTGGTCGGTATAGCCGAAGAAACCGCCGAGCAGCACGCCTAAAGGGCTGTCTTCATGCAAATATTTCGATGTGTCGAAAGCAATATCCTGCATCACATTCCATACGCCGGCCTCATGCAGCGCGCGAAACGAACCGGCCAGCAGACCGGCCGCCACCACAATCAGAAACGCGCCCGTCCAACGGAAAAACTTCGCCAAGTTCAGGCGCATACCGCCCTGATAAATCAGCGTACCGATGACAACCGCCACCAACAGCCCCAACACCGCGCCTATCGGCATAGACCACGTCGGGCTTTGCTGGAACACGGCCAGCAGGAAAAACACACTCTCCAAACCTTCGCGCGCCACAGCCAAAAACGCCATGCCGACCAAGGCCCAACCCTGGCCGCTGCCGCGGTTCAAGGCCGACTGAACAGAATCCTGAAGATGCTGTTTCATCGAACGCGCGGCCTTCTTCATCCACAAAATCATGTACGTCAGCATCGCCACAGCCACCAGGCCGATGGCGCCGACCACCAATTCCTGTTCTTTTTGCGGAATCTCGCCGGTAGCGGAATGAATGCCGTAACCAATACCCAAACACATGACCGAAGCCAAAAACACGCCCAGCCAAACCTTCGGCATCAGCTCGCTGTGTCCCGACTGTTTCAAAAAACTGGCAACAATGCCGACGATCAGGGCGGCTTCGATGCCCTCGCGCAGCATAATCAATAAAGCAATCAGCATAAAAAACTCTAAAGTGAAATGTTCATTTGTTAACGCATTTATAACGCTTTATGCTTAATAACGCAAATTATTTTTATTTTTTAATAACCCCATATTTATTAAGATTTTTTAAAATAAAATAACGGACGTAATCAATAAAAACTAAAAGGCCGTCTGAATAAGGCCGTCTGAATTTTATTTTTTCAGACGGCCTTAATTTATCTAAGCAATTGTAAATAAATAATAAAAAAGTTCCATAGTATAAATTTCCCTATCAGTGATATTTTCAGAATTTATCAAATTTAAAAGGTTGATTTACAACAAAAATTAAAACCGCCTTATCTTTTATAGTTGGCATATTGCTGGTGCAATCAGCAATCCATGACATAACAAACGCATAACAAAGGAACCCTCCTATGCCACGTTTAAAACTCCACCAAATCGCTTTGGCTTTGGCCGTTTCTGCCGCGTTGACCGCCTGCGGCGAGAAAACGGCTCAAACAACCGAAACCCCTCAAGCGGCTTCTGCCGCGAGCGCTGCCGATGCTGCCGCAAGCACCGCCGCTGTTTCGGCCCCTCAAAATTCCGCCGATGTTTCTGCCGAAGACAAAGCCCTGTTGGAACGCGCGCAAACCGTGTTCAAACCTTTGCCTGATGCGGCCGAAATGCAAAAAATCCGTCCGTTTACCGAAGAGCAGGTCAAACTCGGCCAACAACTTTGGTACGAAACCCGCCTGTCCAAAGGCAACACCGTCAGCTGTAACTCCTGCCACAACTTGGCAACGGCCGGCGTAGACAACATGCCGACCAGCGCGGGCCACAAAAGCCAATTCGGCGCCCGTAACCCCCCGACTGCCCTGAATGCCGCCTTGTTGGGAAGCCAATTCTGGGACGGCCGTGCCGCCGATGTGGAAGAACAAGCCGGCGGCCCATTGCTCAACCCGGTTGAAATGGCCAACGCGACCGAAGCCGATGCCGCCGCCAAAATCGCCGGTATCCCTGAATACCAAGAAAAATTCAAAGCCGCATTCCCTGAAGACGGCGCGGTTTCCTTTAAAAACATCACCACTGCATTGGGCGCGTTTGAACGTACCCTGCTGACCCCGACCCGTTGGGACGACTACCTGAAAGGCAACGTATCTGCCCTGAGCGAACAAGAACGCAAAGGCGTACGCGCATTTATGGACAACGGCTGTATCGCTTGTCACAACGGCGTCAACTTGGGCGGTACCATGTTCCAAAAATTCGGTTTGGTGGATGGTCCTTACTGGAAACACATCGACGATCCTAAACACGACAAAGGCCGTGCGGACGTAACCAAAAAAGCCGAAGACGAATTCTTCTTCCGTGTTCCCGGCTTGAGAAATGTTGAGCGCACCTATCCATACTTCCACAACGGCAGCGTTTGGGAACTGGATAAAGCCGTCAACATCATGGCAAAAGCCCAATTGGGTAAAACTCTGGCTCCGGAAGACACTGAAAACATCGTTGCCTTCTTGAAAGCCCTCTCCGGCAATGTTCCGGAGTCTGCCCGAACCATGCCTGAGCTGCCTGTCTCCCACGATGTCAAATCCCAACCTGACAACAAATAAGGTTTAGCGCAAAACAAAGGCCGTCTGAAAATCCGTTTCAGACGGCCTTTTTGTTGCCGGCCATATGGGCGCCTTTGTTTCACGATTCCACACAATATGGTAATCTTGAGCCGATTTTCACCATACATCCGAAAGGA
>NZ_JBQCXF010000161.1:0-6206 GCF_051956635.1 Neisseria sp. P0022.S010
CTTATTTATATACACATCAGTCCGTTATCCAATCCATTTCATAGGATTTCAGACGGCGCCATCCAGAATCTATGAAGGAGCATCCATGCAAAACAACTTTGACCCATTGATTATCCGTGGCAAATCACTGATCCCCGTCGTACAAGGCGGTATGGGTGTAGGCGTTTCCGCATCAAAACTCTCCAGCGCGGTTGCGCGCGAAAACGGCGTGGGTACGATTGCCAGCGTCGATTTGCGCCACTTGCACGAAGATTTGCTGGCCGAATCAAAAATTGATTCCAGCGAAGAAAAATACACCCGCCTCAACTGCATCGCGCTTGACCGTGAAATCAAAAAAGCCAAAGCCGATTCAGAAGGCAAAGGCATGATTGCCGTCAACGTCATGAAAGCCGTCAAAGACCATGCCGCCTACGTCCGTCAGGCGTGCGAATCCGGTGCTGACGCGATTGTGATGGGCGCAGGTTTGCCTTTGGACTTGCCGGAAATGGCCGAGGGCTACCACAAAGATGTCGCCCTTTTCCCTATCCTGTCCGAATCACGCGGTATCAACATCGTTTTGAAACGTTGGATGAAAAAAGGCATCTTGCCCGATGCCATCGTTATCGAACACCCTGCCCACGCAGCCGGCCACTTGGGTGCGGCGACCGTCGACGGCGTGAACGATGCCAAATTCGAGTTCAAACGCGTTATTGAAGAAACGTTTGAAGTATTCAAAAACTTGGGCTTGGAAAGCGAAAAAATCCCGTTGGTACTCGCCGGCGGCATGGCAAACTTTGAAAAAGTCAAAACAGCCTTGAAAAACTGGGGCGCGTCCGCCGTCCAAATCGGTACCGCGTTTGCCGTGACCGAAGAAGGCGATGCCCACATCAACTTCAAAAAAACGCTGACCGGTGCGGAAACCGAACAAGTGGTTGAATTCATGTCTGTTGCCGGTTTGCCTGCTCGCGGCGTGCGCACCAAATTCCTCGACAGCTACATCAAACGCGAAGCCAAATTGCAAGCCAATGCCAAAAACGATCCGCGCCGTTGCACCCAAGGCCTGAACTGCCTGACCAGCTGCGGCTTGCGCGACGGTTTGGCCAAAGCCGGTCAATTCTGTATCGACATCCAACTTTCCGCCGCATTCCGCGGCGAAGTCGATAAAGGCCTGTTTTTCCGCGGCAAAGACCCGCTGCCGTTTGGCAACGCCATCCGTACGGTTCAAGAAACCATTCATTATCTCTTGAACGGTTCCCTGCCCGCCGTCCCTGCCAAATAAACGCATCAATATTCAAAAGGCCGTCTGAAAAACATTTAAACCCTGTTTTCAGACGGCCTTTTTGTCCCAATCCATCTAAAAAATGCTAAGATTATTGCCTGAATTTATCCGGCTGAAACATCATGAACCCATTATTGAACCATCTCAAACCCTATCCTTTCGCCCGCCTGCGTGAAGCCATGCAAGGCATTGATGCACCCGAAGGCGTAACGCCCATTCATCTGCAAATCGGCGAGCCGAAACATCCGACGCCCAAAGTCATCACCGACGCGCTGACCGCCTCCCTGCACGAACTGGAAAAATATCCGCTGACCGCAGGCCTGCCCGAACTGCGCCAAGCCTGCGCCGAATGGGTTGCCCGCCGTTATGATGGTTTGAGCCTCAATCCCGACAATGAAATCCTGCCGGTATTGGGCAGCCGGGAAGCTTTGTTCTCTTTTATCCAAACCGTTTTAAATCCGGCTTCAGACGGCCCCAAACCGGTCGTTATCAGCCCTAATCCTTTCTATCAAATTTACGAAGGCGCGACTATTTTGGGCGGCGGCGAAATCCATTTTGCCAACTGTCCTGCGCCCAGCTTCAACCCCGATTGGAGCAGCCTGCCCGAAGACGTATGGCAACGCACCAAAGTCCTGATCGTCTGCTCGCCCAACAACCCGAGCGGCAGCGTCCTGCAATTAGAAGACTGGAAAGAAATTTTTGATTTGCAAGACAAATACGGCTTCGTTATTGCCTCTGACGAATGCTATTCCGAAATCTATTTTGACGGCAACAAACCAATCGGCGGCCTGCAGGCTGCGGCGCAATTAGGACGCGGCACGCGCAACATTATTATGTTCACCAGCCTGTCCAAACGCTCCAATGTCCCCGGTTTGCGTTCCGGCTTTGTCGCAGGCGATGCCGAGTTGCTCAAAAACTTCCTGCTCTACCGCACCTACCACGGCAGCGCGATGAGCATTCCCGTCCAACGCGCCAGCATTGCCGCTTGGAACGATGAAGAACACGTCATTGACAACCGCCGCCTCTACCAAGAAAAATTCGACCGCGTCATCCCTATTTTGCAACAGGCGTTTGATGTCAAACTGCCTGACGCGTCGTTCTACATTTGGCTGAAAGTTCCCGATGGCGACGACTTGGCATTTACGCGCAACCTGTGGCAAAAAGCCGCTATCCAAGTGTTGCCCGGCCGCTTCCTCGCCCGCGATACCGAACAAGGCAATCTGGGCGAAGGCTACGTCCGCATCGCTTTGGTTGCCGATGTGGAAAGCTGCGTCAAAGCGGCTGAAACCATGGTTGCTTTATACCGCTGATAAAGCAAAGGCCGTCTGAAATTTCAGACGGCCTTTTTAAATCAACCAAGTTATATCACGAAATCCAACAGATAAAAATCTTCTTTACCTACGCCGCACTCAGGGCATTTCCAGTCGTCAGGAATATCCTCAAACTTGGTTCCGGCAGGCAGGCCGTGCTCTGGATCGCCGAGGTCTTCGTCGTAAATCCAGCCGCAAGGGCCGCACATATATTGAGCCATTGTGTGTTCCTTCTATTTTAAAAGGCCGTCTGAAACCGTATTTTCAGACGGCCTTTCGTGTGTTTTATTGTTGATATTTTGAATTTATTGCGCTGCTTCCAAAGCGGCGATTTCTTTACGCAGGTGTTTGATAGCCGGTGTTACGATGGCGACGAACATGGCCTCGCGGACGCGGCGTTGCGCCGGACTGCGCATCAGATAACCTTTCGCACCTGCATGCAATGCGGCAGATTGAGTGGCGTTCAATGCCAACACGGCAGCGGCTTCACGCAGTTTCAAGGTTGCCAGCGTGTCAGGTTTGTTGTTCCACGCATCATCGGCAAGGCGTTCGGTTTCCGCCCATGCACCGTCCAACACGGCTTTCAAATCATCGTAGCTGTGATCGAGATAAGCGTTCACTTCCGCATTCACCACGTTGGCCATACGGATAATGCCGAGCGCACCGTCAATCACACCGGCGCCAATACCTATTTGCAGCAAGATGAAACCGGCTTTAATGGTCGGAATATAAGACTGGAACTGCTCAGGCGAGGCAATCACATCTTCATCGGGAATAAACACGTCTTTAAAATTCAGGCTGTAAGTGCGCGTGCCTTCCAAACCGCAGAACTCAGGGCAATCTTGCAGGGTAACGCCTTCCCATTGACCGCCGGTAATAAACATTACATAGCTGTCGCCGACTTGGGCGGTATTCGCCCAAATATGGTCTTCGCCGATATTGGATACCCAAGGCAAAGCGCCGTTGACTTTGTAGCCGCCCTCGACGCGCTCGGCTTGCAGGTTGTGTTTTTCAATGCCGGCAAGGTGTTTGACGGTATTGGACATGCCCGTACCGGCCAAAACTTTGCCCTGCAGAATATCGGCAAAATATTTGTCTTTAACTGCTTGATTGGGCGATTGGTGCAGATACCACGCGCAAGCCGCCTGACACCATGCGCTGAACGAAGTGGCGCCGCATTCTTTACCGATTTCGCGCAATACGGCGATTTGCGTTGCCAAACCCAAACCGTTACCGCCTTCTTCAACCGTACCGGTCGCGGCAAAACCGCCGATTTTGCCCAATTCCAGCATAAATTCTTTCGGGTACAGGCCTTTGCGGTCGATGTCGTCCACCAATGGTTTCAGTTTGCTTTTAACGAGTGCGGCAACATTGTTCAGTAAAGCTTCGCGTGTCATGATTTTTTCCTCTGAATAAGGTTTGAAGCGTAGATGGTTCTACTCATGAATTATTCTTAGCAACAAGGATATCCTTGCTTTTTACTAAAAGGCCGTCTGAATTTTCAGACGGCCTTTGATGAGATTAGGCAAATGCCTGCAATTCAGGGTTGATTTCAGTTTTGGCAAGGTTGTTGACGTAGTTGCACAAAGTTGCCAAAGCAACGCCCATGACGACTTCAACGGCTTGCTGTTGGTTGTAGCCAGCATCGAAGAAAGCTTTCAGCTCGTCGTCGGATACCGCGCCTTTTTTCGCCATAACGGCTTGGGTGAATGTCGCCAAAGCACCCAGTTTGGCATCGTCAAACTCGCCTGCAGCCAATGCGCGTGCGGCTTTGATGGATTGTTCGGACAGCAGTTTTTTCAAGGTAGCCAGTTTGGTGTGGCCGGCAACGCAGAAACCGCATTCGTTGGTACGGGCGGCAATGATTTGGACAACTTCAACTTCGCCGTCAGTCAGGCTGTTGGCCGCATTCAGCTTGCCAACTTCTTGATAAAACGCCAAAGCTTCAGGCGCATTGGCCAAAACGCCGATCAGGTTAGGAATAAAGCCGTTGTTTTTCAGTACGGCTTCAATGCGTGGTTTAGCAGCTTCAGGAGCGGTTTCAACTGTGTGTATGGTCAAGCGGGACATGTGTATAACCTTCTTATCTGGTGAAATGAAGTGCCCATCATAAGCCATCCGCCTTCATCAGAAAAAGACTTATTGGTTATTTACCGCGAACCAAAAGTTATAAGGCCGTCTGAACGGATTCAGACGGCCTTATCAAATGATTCAACTCATTATTTCATAAAGTTTTTCAGCAGCATAGAAGCGATGTCGTCCAAGCCGAAGCCATCCGCATCTTGAGCCGTGCCGTTAGGCGTGGCTTTATCGACCAAGTCAGGCAATACTTTTGCCAACAAATCGCCTGCTTGACCGGCATCCACGCCGAATTTTTGCGCGATTTGGTTTACCGTATCGCTGCCCAAAGCATTTTGCAGGTCGGTGCCGGACACAGGCAGGTTGCTGGATTGGTTGGAAACCCAGCTGCTCAGTGCATCGCCCAAACCGCCTTGTTGCAGTTGGTTGATCAGGTTGCCCACGCCGCCTTGTTGTTTCACCAAATCCATCGCCATATCAGTCAGAGAACCTTGTGCGCCGTTTTCGCTGTTGCCACCCAACACTTGAGTAGCCGCATTCAAAAGATTATCCATGAGTGCCATGACTTTTTCCTTGTATTTGTGTCTAAAAAAGAAAACGGAGTGTAGCAAAATTTGCACTGGAAAAAATCAGGCTTAACCAAACTAAACTTCTTTTATCCCAAAGCCGTAACGAAACCAAGGCCGTCTGAAATCAAGTTTCAGACGGCCTCTATAACGAACCATGTGCTACTCTTCGCGGCCATTGAAATACTCGGCCGCTCCGCCTTCAAAAAAGCCTTGCAAAATCGCCTGCGCCGCTACTTGGTCAAGTACGGATTTTTGTTTTCGGCCAAATACTTGGGCTTCAGCAAGCAAGCTTTCCGCGTATAGGGAAGACATCCTTTCGTCCACCCAATAAACCGGCAAGTTAAAACGTCCCTGCAAACGGCGGCCAAACTTGCGGCTCAAACGGGTCAACTCATGCTCCGTTCCGTCGGTATGTGTCGGCAGTCCGACCACAAAATACTTGGGCTGCCATTCTTTGACCAGCTTGGCAATGGCCTCGAATTTTTCATCATTGCTGTTGCCGGTTACCGTCGCCAGCGGATGGGTCATGCCCAACTCGGCATCACCCTGCGCCACGCCGATACGTGCCTCGCCGAAATCAAAGGCCAAAACCGTACCTTTTAGTGCATCAGGCATGGCCGACTCCTGAAACCAAGGCGTTCGGATTGATGCCCAATTTTTCAAAAGCGGCGGCATAACGGAGTTCGTAAGGCACATCAAACAGAATATGCTCGTCCGCAGGCACGGTCAGCCAAACATTTTCTGCCAGCTCGCGCTCCAACTGCCCTTTGCCCCATTTTGAATAACCAATACTGATCAAAGCCTTATCAACCGCACCTTCTTTAGACAGGTTTTCAATCACATCGCGCGAAGAAGTCAGCGCGACGTTATCGGTTACCACCATGCTGTTTTGCCAGCGGCCGATCGGCGTATGCACGACATAGCCGCGCTCAATCTGAACCGGCCCGCCCATCATCACGTTTTCATGTTGCAGGCGCAACGGGATATTGC
>NZ_JBQCXF010000162.1:0-6162 GCF_051956635.1 Neisseria sp. P0022.S010
GCGGCGGCTTTGTCTTTGGTCAGGATGTTAAATGAAGCGGCAACGTCTTTGGCCAAAACGGGGTCGCCGTTGTGGAATTTGGCTTTGGGGTTGATTTTGAAGGTAACGGAAAGGCCGTCCGGCGCCAGGGCGATGTCTTCGGCAATCAGGCCGTAGACGGCGTAAGGTTCGTCCATGCTTTGCTCGGTCAGAGTGTCGAGTGTCAGCATACTGATGCCGTATTCGTGGTTGCCTTTGAGGGTAAAGGGGTTGAGCGTGTCAAAAGCACCGAGGAAAGGCGTGGTAAATGTGCCGCCTTTGGGGGCGTTGGGATTGACGTATTCGAAAGCGGTGAAGTTGGCCGGATATTTGGGTGGTTGGCCAAGGCCTACGCCGTGAGCGGCAAAGGCGGCAGATGGAATCAAACCGAGCAGCGAGAGTAGGGCTGGTGTTTTCATCTATTTTTCCTTGTAGGTCGAATGTAGTATTCAGTAGTGTGCCGATTATAGCAAAGGCCGTCTGAAACTTGATATTTTTGGTTTCAGACGGCGTCAGGTTTAAGAGGATTGTTTTTTCGTATGGGCGCTGAACTCGGCAAGCGTCATGTTCAAGGTTTCCAAGCAGGGCTGCATGATGTGGTCAACCGTTTGATTGACCTTGTCTTTATTAAGCGTTTGCGGACGGTAGACAAAGAGTTTGAACAGCTCCGCCAAGTCGATGGACTCCGCTCCCATTTTCAAGACCCAGCCCTGACGGCCGGAATAGACATAACCGTGTCGCGCCAGTTTTTCTAAAAGCTCGCCCAATTCATCGTAGCCCATATTGATATGCCGTCTGAACTCCTGCACCGGCAATGCCTTGCCGCTTTGTTGGGCAGAATCGAGCAGCAGCAGGATTTTCAATACATCGTCAAAGCGGCCGCGCGCATCCAGACTGCGCCGGAACGCTTCGCCGCACCAGTAGGACAGGGACGAGGTCAAAACCGCGCCGCCCAATACCAGCGTCCATAATAGGTTGAGCCACAATAGGAAAAACGGTACCGCGGCAAATGCGCCGTAAATTGATTTGTAGCCGTCAAAGTTGCCCATGTACCAAGCGAACAAAAAGCGTGCCGTTTCCAAACAAAACGCCGTTACGGCCGCGCCGACCAAAGCATGGCTGGCAGGCACGAAACGGTTGGGCACAAAGCGGTATAAGCCCCACAGCAGCAGCGTAATAAATGAAACCGTGGTTATGCCCCTCAACCATTCCGAGCCGCCCACCACTTGCACCTGGCCGATCACGACCGACAAGCCCACGCCCAAAGACAAAGGCCCAAACGTCAGCAACGCCCAATACACCAAAAACTGCATCATCCAAGGCCGTTGCGAATTGACGCGCCAAATCCGGTTGAACGCATTGTCTATCGTCCGAATCAGCATCAGCGAGGTGACGACCAACATCACACTGCCGATCGCCGTCAGATTGGTGGCCTTATCGCGGAACGCATTGATGTAGTCAAACACCATGTCCGCGCCCTGCGGAACGATGGTGCGGTTGATAAAAGAGATAAACTCCCCCGACCATTGGTCGAAAACGGGGAAGGCCGAAGCGATGACGACCATCACCGTCAACACGGGCACCAAAGCCAAAAGTGTTGTAAATGTCATGCTTGCAGCTACCTGCGGCACGCGCTCCTCATCAAAACGGCGCACGACAAACCAAGCGAACGCCACGCCTTTACTCTTTAAAAAACCTTGCCACCATTGCGAAAACGGCATAAC
Organism: Neisseria sp. P0022.S010; assembly: GCF_051956635.1. NCBI lineage: Bacteria > Pseudomonadati > Pseudomonadota > Betaproteobacteria > Neisseriales > Neisseriaceae > Neisseria > Neisseria sp. P0022.S010. Next base: position 1,743 of record NZ_JBQCXF010000162.1, read on the forward strand.
CTTTTCCCACTTCCAAATTGAAATTTTTTCTTTTCAGACGGCCTGAGTATTTAAAAGGCCGTCTGAAACCTGACAACATTGTAACGGAAACCCCAAATGAACCCAAATCCCCTGAAAATCCTCGTCCTCTTTTATTCCCAAAACGGCAGTACGCGCAACCTTGCCCGCCAAATCGCACGCGGTATCGAAAGCGTGGAGGGATGCGAAGCCGTGTTGCGTACCGTTCCCAAAGTTTCCACCGTTTGCGAAGCCGTTGAAAAAGCCATTCCCGACGAAGGCGCGCCATACGCGACTGCCGACGACCTCAAAAATTGCGCCGGCCTCGCGCTTGGTAGCCCGACACGTTTCGGCAATATGGCCGCCGCGATGAAATACTTTATCGACGGCACCATTCCCCTTTGGCTCGGTGCAGAACTCGTCGGCAAACCTGCCACCGTATTCACCAGCACATCTTCGCTGCACGGCGGCCAAGAAAGCACCCTGCTGACCATGATGCTGCCCCTGCTGCACCACGGCATGGTCATCAGCGGTATTCCATATACCGAGTCCGCGCTCAGCAATACCCAAAGCGGCGGCACGCCTTATGGCGCAAGCCATGTTTCCGGCCACGACAGCAAGCCGGCATTGACTGCCGAAGAAAACAATATTGCCTTTGCGCAAGGTAAGCGTTTGGCAGAGTTGGCACGAAAATTGGCAGACTGATTGCCTTATCATAAAAAGATTAAGGCCGTCTGAAAACCTGATGATATGGGTTTCAGACGGCCTTTTTAGTTAATTGGGACTAGATTGAAAATAAATATTTTGAATTAAACAAAATACTTAGAAAATAATGATTAAAACATAGTTTCATCGGGCTACATCTTTTTGATAGAATCTGCGACCAAATTGTAAAGATAAGCTAATTGGAGAGGCTATGTCACTACCTGTATTTCCCTATGGCAAATTAAGCTTTGCCGTCAGTCTGGCGCTGTGTTCGGCGTATTCTTTCGCGACCGAAGTAGAAAATACCCAGCCGCAAGAGCGTGTCGATTTACCGACAGTTACCGTCCAAGGTGTCGGAAAACAGACTACTTCCAACTACACCATTCCCGCTTCCTCCGCCGCGACAGGCATCCGCCTGACCCAGCGCGAAACGCCGCAGTCCCTGTCTGTCGTAACGGCAAAACAAATCGACGACCAAGGCTTGGACAGCCTGCAGGACGTATTGAAACAAACACCGGGCGTGTTCCACAGCAAAATGGGCAACAACGTATCCGGCCACAGCGAGTTTATTTCACGCAGTCAGGCGATTGACAGCATTTCCGTGGATGGTGCGCCCAAATTCCTTTACGACGGTAAAGCCATCCGTCGCGGCACCAACAATCTGGACAGCGCATTGTATGACCAAGTCGTCGTCGTGCGCGGCGCAAGCGGTTTGTCCAACGGCGGTATGGGCGAGCCGGGCGGTACGGTTGCTTTGGAACGTAAAAAACCGACTGCCAAGCCAGCCATCAGCGTGGAAGCCGGTGTCGGTTCGTGGAACCACTACCGCTTCGTCCTTGATGGCAATCAGCCTTTAAATGCAGACAATACCTTGCGCGGCCGCGCTATTTTGGTCAGCGACCACGGCGGCGATTACCTGCCGAACACTTCGCGCCACAACCACACGTTCTACGGCATTCTCTCCTACGACTTCACCCCTCAGACCCAATGGAATATCGGTACGGAAATACACCGTTTCCGCAACAAGGGCAGCTCGCCTTTCAGCTATCTGACCGTGGCGGGAAACCCTGACAACAATCAACCTTTCAAACCGTTTGCAGCCTCACCGCGCAGCAATGCTTCGGCAAAATGGGCTTACGGTAAAGAAAACAGTGCGGAAATCTTCACCTCTGTCAATCATGAGTTTGAAAACGGTTGGGCTCTAAACGGCAACTACAGCCATACTTATGGAAAAAGTGATGCAGTTTCCGGTATAGCCGGTCCTTTTGTCATTTATCCGGACTATTCCGCTAAATTCTTTGCCGAGCGCGATCAAGCCAAGTACGCCGACCAAGATTTTTCTCTGAATTTAGACGGCGATTACCCGCTTTGGGGACGCAAACATGAATTCAATGCCGGCATCAGCTATCAGTACAATAAGGAAACTCCTTCATATTACGAAGAAAATGAAGATGAGATTGTCCCTGATTTGCGCCTTTTTGACGGAAATTTCACAAAACCGGCCATACCCTACATTCGCGACGGCTTTGCCCATATGAAAAACCTCTCTGTTTACGGTTCGACCCGTTTCAAACTGACTGACAGGCTGGCATTGATAGGCGGCGGACGGTTTGTCGATTGGCAATACCGCTACAGTTCCAATCGCAACAATTTTGCCGACAGCAGGCATAAAAACAAGGTATTTATCCCCTATTTGGGCGCAAGTTATGATTTAAACGACAATCTGACAGCCTACACCTCCTATACCACCATATTCCGCCCTCAAGTGCGTTACTTGACCAAAGACGGTACGGCACTCGAACCGCAACGTGGCAAAACATATGAACTCGGCTTAAAAGCCTCTTGGTTTGAAGGCCGTTTGAACGCTTCTGCATCCGCCTTTATGAACAAACGCGACCATTTGGGCGTGGTTGCAGGCAAATTCGCGAATGGTAAGCCATACTACCGTGCAACCGACAACACTACAACAAAAGGCATGGAACTCTCTGTCGGCGGCCGCCTAAGCGACAAATGGCTGCTCAATGCTTCTTATGCGTACTCCAAACTCAAAAACGATTCGGGCAATGTGGTCAACCCTTCTTATCCTAACCACCTTTTCAAACTCTTTACTGCGTATGACGTTACCGACCGTTTGAACTTGGGTGCAAACGTCAACTGGCAAAGCGGTACAAATGCAGTATCTGATGAATACCAGCCCCTCACCGTTGCCGGTAAAGAAGCACTGACCCAACGCCCATACGCTACGCTGGATTTGACTGCGCATTACAAAATCGGCAAATCCACCCGCATCGGTTTGGACTTTGAAAACGTATTCAACAAACGCTACCGCCCCATGCCGGATATTCACGTTTACGGCACGCCGCGTAGTGTGACTGCAACGGTTAAACATACGTTCTAATTGAAAAGAAAAATAGTGCAGGCCGTCTGAAAACCTGAGTGATCGGGTTTTCAGACGGCCTGAATTTTTTTCTCATATTGTTTTGATGTCAAACCTGACTAAAACTTGCTCGGTATCTTGAGCAAAGAAATCAAATGACAGACACAAAAAAGACCGGAACATATCCGGTCTTTTTAATGATTTCGCACTTACGCTTGGTAACCTTTCGCTTCGGCAAGCAGGGCCAGCAATTCTTCAGTCGTATCCCAACCGATGCAGGCATCCGTAATACTTTGACCGTAAACTTCAGGCTTGTCTTGACGGCCTTCAACCAAGTGGCTTTCCACCATCACGCCCATGATGTTTTCTTCACCGGCTTTCAGTTGCGCCGCAACATCGCGTGCTACATCCATTTGTTTGCGGAAGTCTTTACGGCTGTTGGCATGGCTGCAGTCCACCATCAGTTTGCTGCTCACGCCGGCTTTTTGAAGCTGCGCAACCGCGTCTTTAACGTGTTCCGCGCTGTAATTAGGCTCTTTTCCGCCACGCAAAATCGCATGGCAGTCAGGGTTGCCGCTGGTGTGGACAATCGCGGAATGACCGGCTTTGGTGACAGACAGGAAGTGGTGTGGATGATTGGCGGCGCCGATGGCGTCGATGGCGATTTTCAGATTGCCGTCCGTACCGTTTTTAAAACCGACAGGGCAGGAGAGGCCGCTGGCCAATTCGCGGTGTACCTGGCTTTCAGTTGTACGCGCACCAATTGCGCCCCAAGAAATCAGGTCGGCGTAATATTGCGGCGTAATCATGTCCAAGAATTCAGTCGAAGCAGGCATGCCCATTTCGTTCAAAGTCAGCAACAACTGACGCGCTTGGCGCAGGCCGTAGTTGATGTCAAACGTACCGTCCAAGTGCGGATCGTTAATCAGACCTTTCCAGCCAACGGTTGTACGCGGTTTTTCAAAATACACGCGCATTACAATCAGCAGCTCTTTCTCATATTTTTTGCGCAAGGGCAGCAATTTTTGCGCATATTCAACCGCCGCCTTAGTATCGTGAATCGAACATGGGCCGATGATGACCAGCAAACGGTTGTCGCGGCCGTGAACCAAATCCGAAATCTCATGACGTGTTTTATAAACCAAATTGGCAACCTGAGGCGTAACAGGCAGCTCATACAAATGTGCGATTGGAGGGAGTAACTCTTTGACTTCTTTAATCTTAATATCGTCGGTAGGGTGGTGTTGGGACATGATGGACTCTCTTGTTTATTTTTGATACAGGTTACAGGTTTTAGCAGGATTAAACAAGGCTTAGTTTTTTGTTTTAGCAATTTTATTC
>NZ_JBQCXF010000163.1:0-6133 GCF_051956635.1 Neisseria sp. P0022.S010
TGTCCGCTTGATTTATCGCTAATCTTGAATAAGCCGTGGCTGGCCGCTCACTTTTTTAGTTGCCTTTATTTTCAAACTTGCGCCGTTGGCCTTTGTCTTTTGAGGCATGGGAGAAAGATTCTAATACAGTAGAACAAGATAAAGGCCGTCTGAAAGATGAATTTCGGACGGCCTTTTTCACGGCTTTTAGTGTTGTTCTTCCGGCTCGGGTTCGTCTTTGCCGAACCAGTTGTCAAAGCGGATGGTGTATTTCAACTCGCCGCCGGAGGAGCGCGTACCGATGCGGGCAACGGCTTGGATGGCGCGGGTCAGTTGGTACACGAGTTTGACGGATTGTTCGGCGCTGGAGATGCCGTATTCGTAACCTACGTAGAGGTTGTTGGTGAGCTGTTTGCCGACGGTCAGGACTTGTTCGGCAGGGTTGAGCTCGCCGGTTTGGGCGTTGCGGCTGCGTTTACTGGTGAAGCCCAAATCATCGACAAGGCCGATGCGGTCGTTGACTTGGCCGGCAAGTAATGCGCTGGCGGCCGCAGAGAGCGTGGCGTTGTCGCCGTCGCTGCCGCTGCTGGCACGGTTGAGGATGAGCCAGGAGAGTTTGTCTTTTTCACTCATGGCTTCTTTGGCAACCAAGGTCACGCGCGGATTGTTAAGGCTGCCGAGAACTTCGACACCTGCACCGACCGGGGAGAGACGGCGTTCGGCACGGATGTTGAGGTTCGGATCGGTCAGTGGGCCGACGAAGGAAACCGCGCCTTTGGTGATTTCGAGGTCTTGGCCGTAGGCTTTGTAGCGGCCTTTGACAACGCGAACGGTACCGACGCCTTGGACGGTTTCGCCTGGGCGGGAAGTGAGGGTCAGTTTGCCACCGATGGTAACGTCTGCGCCGTAGCCGACAAAACGGACATTGTCGTTGATGTTCAAGACAAGGTTCATATTAATAGGCGTGGTGGCCGTTGCTTCTTTTGGGGTTTCGCCCAGTACGACCACGTCGTCATCGAGGGTCGGCATGGAGGATTTTTGCGAACCAAACCTGCCGTAGTCGGTGTTGAGCGTGCCGTTGAGCGATATGCCTTTTTCCGGATTGTAGAGGACTTTGGCCGCGCCGGAGAGCTGCAGTCGACGGTTTGGACGCGAGAGGGTGCGGTATTTGTCGAAGACGATATCCACGTCGACATCGGGGTTGGCGTTGGCAAGGTTGACCGCGCCTTTGAGCTCAATCGTGCCGCCACGGTGGAATTTGAGGCTGTCGATCACCCATTTTTGACCCTGCAGGCGTGAACGCAATACGCCGTTGTCGAGAATCAGGCCTTGGGTTTGATGGCGGTAATAGAGGTTGTCGCCGTTAATCAGGCCGCTTAGTTGCGGATCGTTCAGACGTCCTGCCAAGTTGACGGCGGCGTTCAGACGACCTTTGAGGGTTTGGCCGACGGGCAGGAAGTTGCGGAAGACTTCGAGGTTGGCAACGTTCAGATTGAGTTTGCCGCTCAGAGGGGCGGTATCGAAGCTGGTGCCCTGACCGATGTTGACGGTACCGTCGGCACGGCCGTAATTGGTTTGGAGGTCGAGGTTGCTGTTGACGGTGGGCGAACCGAGTCGGCCGCCGATGGTGGCGGTCGCGTTCAGACGGCCTGCAATGCCTTGGGCTGTCGCCGGCATAAAGGATTTGAGCGAGCCCAAATCGGGAACGCTGATATTGACTTTGCCGCTGACAGGGGCGTTGTTGATGTTGTTGCCGAACTGTTGGGCGATGCCGAGCGTGCCGTTAACTTTGCCGAAGCGGGTGTTGCCTTCCAGCGTGCTGTCGATGCGGCCGTTTTGGAAACGGGTGCGCAGGGCGAGCGCGGAAAGTCCCAAAGGCTGTTTGTTTTTCGGGTCTTTGCCCGGCAGGATGATATCGCCGCTTTGACGGTTGATGTTGAGGAAGCCGCGCGCGTTTTGACTGTACGCCAAATCCCAGTCGCCGCCCAAGACGAGGTTGTGTTCGATGGGCGGAGTATAGAAGTTGTGCAATTCGGTAATGTGCAGATTTTGTGCGCTGCCTTTACTGGTAATGCCGGCTTTCTTGTCCCAAACGAAATTTTGCAGGTTGAGGCTGCCGCCCATAGCCGCCCAACGCGCGCTGCTGAGGGAAACGCGTTCGCTGCCGGCTTCGAGGTTGAGGCGGTTTTGCAGTTTGAGGTTGAACGCGCCGTTGATGTCGAGCGTGTCAACCGTGCCTTTCCATTGGGTTTGGTCTTTGTTGAGGCCGCCGGTGGCGTCGAGGTCGAGCTTGTAGCGTTTGTTGTCCATCGCCATGCTGCTGTTGCCACGGATGTGGTGGTGCGAACCTGTGCCGCTGATGAGCAGGTTGACGTTGTCGATCAGGGCCGCGCCGCCGGATACGGCGATGTGTTCGCCTTTAATATCGGCGCTCAACGGGCGGTTGGTATCTGGCGAACCTTTAAGCTTGAAGTCGAGGATGCGGATGTTGACGGTATCGGCGACTTTGAAGTTGCGTGCTTCGCCGTTCAAATCGGCTTCAAGGGTTTTGAGGCCGTCTGAAAAACTGCCGGAGATGTAGCCGCGCGCGTTGAGCAGGCCGCCCAAGCCGAAGCCGAAACGCGACAAATCGGGGGCGGTAATGTTGAGGTTGAGGCGGTCGCCTTTTTTGCCGAAGCTGCCGTTGGTTTTGATGATGTTGCTGCCGAGGGTCAGGTCGGTCAGGGTGCGTGCGAGGTGTTTGTTTTCATAAGCGACGTCGGCTTTGCCGCTGAGCGGAACGCCGTTGAGCGTACTCGGTGCAAACTGCATTTTGCCGGCGAATTTTTCTTGCGCCAGGATGCCGGTCAAGTTGATGTTGCCGTTGACACTACCTTGCGGAAGCTGCGGATCGATGCGCGCAGGGTTGAAGGCTTTGCTGACGATGTCCAGTTGCAGTTTGCGGTCTTTGAAGAGTTCGAGCGAGCCTTTGGCGTTGAGTTCGCCGCCGTTTTGCGGAACCAGGCGGACTTTGTCGAGCTTGAGCGTGTGCTGGCCGAGCTGTTTGTCGGTTTGGAAAAACAGCATGCCGTCTGTACGTGCAAATCCGCTGTCGAGATTCCAGTTAACGACAGGGGAGGAGGTTTCGCCTTTGACGTCGATACTGCCGTTCAGACGGCCTGCGATGTTTTGACGGACAAAGTCGTCTGCGCCGGTATTGTTGATGCCCAGTGCGAGTTTGAGCTGGTCTTGGGCGGTATCGATAGAGCCGGATACATCGATGCTGCCGTCTTTGAGCAGGTCGACGCCGATGTCTTCAATCATGACCGTGCCTTTATCGTCGACGATGAATTCGCCGAGGATGCGTTTGACAGGGATATAATTTTCATCGGCAAAACCGGCTTGGTCGTTTTCCAAGTCAATCGAGCCTTCCAACGCAACGCCGTTGGTAAACGACGGAATGGTGGTGGCGTCGAAATTCAGGCGCGCTTTGGGCAGGCTGGGCAGGAAGGCCTGCGGATTGATGTTGGAACCTTTAATCAGGATTTCGCCGACGGTTTCATTGAGGCTGTCGGCGAATGGATGAATAGTGGATTTTGCAGACAAATGAACGTTGTCGCTATCGAGCAGTAGGTCGGTGGATACGTCTTGCAGGCTGCCCCACAGGCGTACCGTACCATGTAGGGTTTCGCCCTCAAGCTGGCCTTTGGTGTAGATGGCGGTATTGAGGACGTAGGGTTTGTTCAAACCGATCACTACCGCGCCTGTCGAGCTGCTCCATGGCGTATCGGCGGTTTTGATGTGGAGGCGGTGTTCTTTTTTGTCGTAATGATAGGCCGCGTGCAGATGGTCGAGATAGACGGTCTGCTTGTCAAAACGCTTGCCCACGCTGATTTTGCCGGTTTCCAAACGGTCGAGATAGGCGGTAACGGGCAGGTCTATGCTGTCGGGCAGGCCTTTTGATGGCTCTTCTTCTTTGGGCGGCGTGCGTTTGGTCACGATGGCGATGTCGCCGGCCACGACTTCGGTAATGTGCAAGGATGGACGGGTCAACTCGGACGGTTTCCAATCAAAGCGGAAGCTGCTGATTTTGATGTCCGCACCTTCTGTTTCAATCAACCATTTGTCGCCTTCAAAACCTTCAATCAGCGTGCCCTTCAGCGTGTCCGAAGAGATTTTGACGCCGAACCATGACGGTATTTTGTACAAGCCGAAACGCAAACCCGATTCCGTACCGACCAGCCAGCCGATCGCGCCGGCGGAAACGGTCAATACGCCCAAGGCGGACAGGACAAAGCCGCGCAACAGGCGTTTTTTGCGCTTTGGCGGGGCAGGCTGTTGTTCAGACGGCGTGGAAGTGTTTGCAGTATCGGTCATGATATTTTTCTGTTTGTCTGTTGTTCAGACGGCCTGAAATGGCTGAGGCCGTCTGAAAGAATGGATGGTGAGTATGTTTTTTAAAACCTTGTGCCCAAGCTGATGTGCCAGCGGATTTTTTTGTCGTGATGGCCGTAGGCAATGTCGAAGGAGAACGGCGCAACCGGGCTGAACCAGCGTACGCCCAAGCCGGTACCGTGTTTTAAGGTCATGTGTTTGAAGTTGCTTGCCGCATCGCCGACATCGTGGAAGATGGCGCCGGAGAAGCTTTTGGTAACCGGGAATTGATATTCAAGGCTGCCGACCACCAAGGCGCGTTGCGGCAGGACGGAGCCGTTGGGACCGGCCAAGCCGATGCTGTCGAGTTCGTAACCGCGTACGGAAGTTGCGCCGCCGGTGCGGAACATCAGGCTGGACGGCACTTCTTCGCCTTCGCGGGCATAAACGTAGCCTGCTTGTCCGCGTACGATGAATGTACCGAGTTTTTTGTTTTCAGGCGTGAAGAAATAGCCTGCGCGTGCCATGGCGCGTGCCATTTGGGTGGAGGAGAGGAATTTGCCCAAGGTTGTACCGATTTTGCCGTCGAGGTAGTAGCCGTTTTGAGGGTGCAGCTCGGTTTCGATGCTTTGCCGTTTCCATGAGGCGGTCAGCATGGTGGCATGGCTTCGGCCCAAATCGTAGCTGGTGTCGGGGACTTTTCGTTCTTCGGTAATGAATTCGAGGCCGAAGCGGGCATCGATATTATTGCGGTCGCGGACATACCAAATACCGCTGGTCAGGGCGCGTTTTTCAAGGTTTTGCGTGGTCGAGCGGTTGTAGGAAACGTTGCTTGTCCAGTAGTTGCCGCGGTTGTTGCGCGGTTGGCTGATACCGGCGGCCAGCGTGGTTTCGTATTTGTCCATGTCCCAAACGATGGAACCGATATAACCCTTGTTAAAGAGGTTGTAATAGTCGTAGGCGATGCGGCCGCCGATTCCGTATTCGGAGTCGTAGCGGATACCGGTTTCCAGTTTGTGGCGCTTGACTTCGGTCACGTTGATTTTGACGGGAACGCGGTCGCCTTGCAGTTGATCGAAGTCGGCCTGTACGGACGCGCCGGAATAGTGGCCGTTTTGCTCGAGCGCCTGTTGCAGGTCGAGGATTTTGTCCAAGTCGTAAGGCGAACCGGGGTGGAAACGTGCCATGCCGGAAACCACGCTCTCAGGGTAGCGGCGTGTGCCGGTGATTTGGAAATCGCCAAAGTAAATGGGGCGGTTGCTCTCCACGATGACGTTCAAGTCGGCTTTTTGGGTATTGGGATTGATGGTGGCTTGGGTGGTGGTGAGTTTCGCCAAAGGGTATTTTTTACGTGTTACCGCGCTGAGGACGGAGGTTTTACTTGCACTCCAGCCGTCTTGGTCGAAGTTTTCGCCAACAGGCTGCTGCCAGTTTTCCATCGCATTTTGGTAGTACTCGGCCAAGTTGTCGTCATTCAATACGTCGCCGAGGATGGCCACGCTGACGTTGTCGACTTTGGTACGCGGGCCGGGGGTAACGTTGACGGTGTAGCTCTCACCGTGGTCTTGAATATTGACGTTGCTGTTGAAGTAGCCTTTGGTCCGGAGCATGGTTTTGACGTTGTCGGGCGCCTCTTCGGCGAGGAAGCCGACCTGTTCTTTATCCAGCTCTTCTTCCTGCTGCTGGGTAATCAGCGGCAGGTATTCTTCAAGCATTTCTTTGACTTCGCTGTCTTGGGTGTCGATTTTGACGGGGAATTTGGGCTTGAGTTTGCCTGTTTGGTCGTCTTTGGGCTGCTTGG
>NZ_JBQCXF010000164.1:0-6083 GCF_051956635.1 Neisseria sp. P0022.S010
ATAGCCACTTGAATTTCTATATACATTCTGAATAAAGGATACGGATTATGTTCGGCAAACAACTTTTTGAAGAAGTCAGCTCCAAAATCAGCGAAACCATCGCCAACAGCCCTGCCAAAGACATGGAGAAAAACGTTAAAGCCATGTTCGGCAGCGCGTTCAACCGCATGGATTTGGTGACCCGCGAAGAATTCGACATCCAACAACAGGTTTTGATTAAAACCCGTACCAAACTGGCCGAATTGGAAGCCCGTTTGGCCAAACTCGAAGCCGCTCAAGAGCCTGAAGAAGCTGCTTTGAAAGCGGCCGAAACCGCTGCGGAAGAAGCTGTTGCCGAAATCAAACAACAAACCGAAGCTGCCGAATAAGGCCGTCTGAAACATGTCGCTTGCTTTGGTTTACAGCCGCGCCTTAAGCGGCATGAATGCGCCGTTGGTCGAAGTGGAAGCCCACCTTGCCAACGGCTTGCCACATTTCAATATCGTCGGTTTGCCTGATACTGAAGTCAAAGAAAGCCGCGACCGTGTGCGTGCCGCCATCATCCAAAGCGGCTTCGACTTTCCTGCCAAGAAAATTACCGTCAACCTCGCACCGGCCGACCTCCCAAAAGAATCCGGCCGTTTCGATTTGCCGATTGCCTTGGGCATTCTTGCCGCATCGGGACAAATCAACCCTGAAAAGCTCGCCCAATATGAATTTGCCGGAGAATTGGCACTGTCCGGCCTGCTGCGTCCCGTACGCGGCGCACTGGCCATGGTATGGCAAGGAATGCAGGCAGGCCGTTCGTTCGTCTTGCCGCAAGAAAATGCCGAACATGCTGCCATCATGCGCGGTATCGCGGTTTATGGTGCGCGTTCTTTAGGCGAAGTGGCCGCGCATTTAAACGGTATCGAACCGTTGACACAAACTGAATGCAAGCTGGCGCAAAGGCCGTCTGAACAAAGTAAAATTCCTGATTTAGCCGATGTCAAAGGCCAACATACCGCACGCCTTGCTTTGGAAATTGCAGCGGCAGGCGGACACAGCCTGCTGATGATGGGTCCGCCGGGTACAGGCAAATCCATGCTTTCGCAACGTTTACCCGGAATCCTTCCGCCTTTGACCGAAGACGAATTGGTCGAAGTATGGGCATTGCGTTCGCTCCTGCCCAACCATCAACAGCAACTCGACAGCAACCGTCCTTTCCGCAGTCCTCATCACAGCGCCAGCTCGGCTGCCATGGTAGGCGGCGGTTCAGACCCACGTCCGGGCGAAATCTCATTGGCGCACCACGGAGTGTTGTTTTTAGACGAATTGCCCGAGTTTGACCGTAAAGTATTAGAAGTATTGCGCGAGCCTTTGGAAAACGGCGAAATCCATATTTCCCGCGCCGCACGCCAAGCAGTTTATCCGGCCAAGTTCCAACTTGTCGCCGCCATGAACCCCTGCCCTTGCGGCTATCTTGGCCATCCGTCCAAACCTTGCCGCTGTACGCCTGAAAGCGTTGCCCGCTACCGCAACAAAATTTCAGGGCCATTGCTCGACCGTATTGATTTAACCATCGAAGTACCCAGCCTTTCTGCTGCCGAATTGATGCAACAAGAAGCAGGCGAATCCAGTGCCACCGTATTGGAACGCGTTACCGCCGCACGCAAAATCCAATATAACCGACAAGGCAAAGTCAATGCAGAACTGAGTGTCGGCGAGCTCGATGGCAAAGCCCGCATCCAAAAAGAAGCGCAAGAAGCCTTGGGAACCATGCTTGAAAAACTGTCCCTTTCCGCACGAAGTTTCCACCGCATCATGCGCGTTGCCCGTACGCTTGCCGATTTGGCAGGCGACGAAGAAGTCAGCAAAACACATGTGATGAAAGCCATCGGCTTCCGTCGCGCTCTTTAACTTTTCAGACGGCCTGAATCTTTATGTTTAAGTAAAACTAGAGTAAACAAAGCATCAGGATTTTGCCGTCTATAACGGTTATTGATAAAATATCGAATCCAAACTCAGACAGTCTCCTTTCAGACCGTCTGAACACATTATTACAAGGTAAGTCATGAAAAAATCTACACAATATGGCAAAGGCTTGGCCGGTTTCTTTTTCGGCCTGATACTGGCAACAGGTATTATTGCCAGTATTTTGTTCTTCTTGAACCAAGGCAAGCAAAACGTTTTCAAAGAGCTGACTCAGCCTAAACAAAGCGAAGAACCTGAAATCCTGAAACCTCAGGACAAAGCAGAGAAACGCCCAGCTACCGATAATTCATCTACCCAAGCAGATGAAGAAAAAGCTCAAGCGGAAAAAGAAGCTCAGGAAAAAGCCGAACAAGCAGAACGTGAAGCTAAAGAAAAAGCAGAGAAAGCTGCTGCCGATAAAGCTGAACGCGAAGCTAAAGAAAAAGCTGAAAAAGCCGCCACTGATAAAGCCGAACGTGAAGCCAAAGAAAAAGCAGACAAAACTGATGCCGACAAAGCCGAACACGAAGCCAAAGAAAAAGCTGCAAAAACTGAAGCAGAAAAAGAAACTGCTAAGAAAAAACTGGCCGAGAAAAAAGCTGAGTTAGAGAAAAAACGCGCAGAAAAAGCCAAAGCGGAAAAAGAAACTACCGATAAAGCTGCCAAAGACAAAAAAGCAGTCGACCAACTGACTGCCAAACAAAAAGAGCGTGCCGAGCGCAAACTGGCCGAGAAAAAAGCGGCTGAAGCCAAAAAGCAAAACAAGCCGACACCTGAGCAAATCCTCAATAGCGGCAGTATCGAAAAAGCACGTAAAGCAGCAAATGCCTCTGCAGCAAAAGAAAGCAGCAACTCTGTAAGTAAACAGTCAGTAGAAAAAGCCGAAACAGCTGCCAACAGCGGTAAAAAAGCATTCCTGCAGCTTGGTTCATATGCAGACCGCTCCAGCGCGGACTCACAACGTGCAAAATTGGCTATTTTAGGTATTTCTTCCAAAGTGGTTGAATCGCAAAACGGCGACAAAACCATTTACCGAGTTCAAAGTAACACCATGCCGCAGGAAGCCGCTGTGAAACTGCAAAAAAACCTGCAAGGCCATAATATCAACAGCTTGATTCGTTCTACCAAATAATGGAATCACTGATATGAAGCAGCGTATAAAACAAACCATTGCCGCACTCAGCCTGGGCCTACTCAGCCTGAGTGCGCAAGCTGCTACCGAGGGCGTGGACTATACTGTCCTCAGTCGTCCTATCCCGCAACAACAAGCCGGAAAAATTGAAGTACTTGAGTTTTTTGGCTACTTCTGCGTTCATTGCTACCATCTCGATCCGGTTTTGTTGCGACACAGCAAAACCTTCGCTAAAGATGTTTCCTTACGGACAGAACACGTCGTTTGGATGCCTGAAATGTTGGGTTTAGCCAAAATTGCCGCAGCCGTTAATCTTTCAGGTTTGAAATATCAAGCTAATCCAGTCATCTTCAAAGCAGTTTACGAACAAAAAATCAACCTGGCCAATACCAATGTATTCCGATCATGGGTGGGTAAACAGACGGGTTTTGACAGTAAAAAACTGCTTCAAACCTACAACAGTCCTGCTGCCGCATCGGCTGCTGCAAAAATGCAGCAATTGACGGAAACTTATCGAATTGAAAACACACCAACTGTCATCGTCGGTGGTAAATACAAAGTCAATTTCAACGGTACCGATTGGAAAGCCGGCATGAAAACCATAGACGAGCTCATCGTCAAAGTCCGCCGCGAATAATCCTCAAAACCACTTTAACTATTCAACAAAAGAAAGACGGCCTCAAGGCCGTCTGAAAACTTATGGACATTCTGATTTTATTTAAAACACTTATTCTCGGTATCATCGAAGGTTTAACTGAGTTTCTCCCTATTTCCAGTACCGGTCACTTAATTGTATTCGGTGATTTAATGAACTTTCAAAGCAACGGAAAAGTATTTGAAATTGCTATCCAACTCGGTGCAGTATTAGCCGTCGTATTCGAATACCGCCAACGATTTACCCATATCATAAAAGGATTGGGTAAAGAACGAACAGCCAATCGCTTTGTACTGAATTTATTTATTGCCTTCATACCTGCCGCGATTGTGGGTCTATTGTTCAGCAAACAAATTAAATTACACCTTTTCAACCCAATTACCGTTGCTACCATGCTGGTACTAGGTGGTTTCTTCATTTTATGGATTGAAAAACGCCAAACAACAGCCAAACCCAAAGTCAATCATGTAGATGATATGCGCCCAATCGACGCATTTGTTGTAGGATGCGCCCAAATTTGTGCCCTTATCCCTGGTACATCACGCTCAGGCAGTACCATCATGGGAGGTATGTTGTGGGGGCTGGAACGTAAAACAGCTACTGAATTCTCATTCTTCCTTGCCGTACCGATGATGATTGCGGCAACAGGTTACGACATCTTAAAAAACTACAAACTCTTTACCTTGCAAGATGTCGGACAAATTGCCATCGGTTTTATCGCAGCATTTATCGCCGGTTTATTGGCAGTAAAAGCTTTACTGAAATTTGTCTCCAGTAAAAACTATGTGCCTTTTGCCTACTACCGTATTGTATTTGGTGGTCTGATTCTCCTTACTTGGATGTTGGGCTGGGTTAGCTGGAGCGAATAATCCATCTTCATTCACCAAAGGACGTGCCTGTGCACGTCCTTTTTCTTTATCCGCATCCTCCCTTTCGATCAGGTTTCTACCCCGTAAAAGGCCGACACTCCGCATCATTGCCCCTAAATATCTCCTCGCCGTCCATACAGCTGCCCTTCCCCTTCATCTTCTCGCACACCACCGCCGTCAGCGACTCGTTCAAGCGCAACACCCTCGGCTCCGCCTCCCTGTCCAACGCCACCGCCTTCAGAGTAAACTTCCCCTCCAAGATCCCCTTAGCCTGACCGCTCATCCTGATGCAGAAACCACCCGCCTCCTTCACCGGCAGCTCCGGCCACTTCGTCGACGTCAGCTTAAAGCTGCCCTTTTTCGTATAGAACTGCTCCATAAAGCGCGCATTTTCCAGCAGGGCGGCATGCGCCGCACGCAGGTTGGCCGAGCGGACCGATTCCCGGTAGGCCGTAAATGCCACCGTCGCCAATATCGAAACCAACAACATCACCACCAACAGCTGTATCAAAGAGTAGCCCCTCTGCACAGTTGCCCTATTCCGTTTTCCATCAAATACATTTAAGTACATCTCTTTATTCCCTTTATCTTTTATATCCTCATCCGACAAGAGGCTATCCATTTATCCCTTTACCCAATGTAAAGTCTCCATTTGTCCAGGTCTTCATTCCCGGCCCCATACAAAGCCGCCCGTCAACCCGAACCGGCAAGCGGTTCGGCCTCGGGGCGGCATATACGGCAGTTAACCGTCAGGCTTATTTTTTCACGGCAGGCTGGGCGGCCTTAGGCGCGGCAGAAGAAACCGTCGCCTCCGCCTTCAACTTATTCAGCACCGCATCACCGATGCCCTTCACGTTTTTCAGCTCCTCCACCGATTTGAACGCACCGTTCTTCTGACGGTATTCCACAATCGATTTCGCCTTAGCCGGGCCGATACCGGGCAAGGCCTCCAGTTCGGCAGAAGACGCGGTATTGATGTTCACGGCAGCCAAAGAGAACGCCGCACAGACGGCGGCAAATGCACCAAATAAAAATTTCTTCATCAGATTTTTTCCCATAACGTGTTTGATTGAATCAGTCAGAAAGTCTACAGAATGGTTTTATTCCAAGCGGTAAACACTGTCACATACGCAGATAGGGCAACAGCCCATACCCACATAAATGCTTACGCCATATTAACGCAAATATCGTTTGATTTCAAATATTCCAAACAGTTAACCGTAAATCTCGGTACTTTTGTTCAAGAATAACAACAGGGTAATCATACATAATCCAAATACCAAGAATGCACGAACACTCAATAGGTATCGGTTCATCAATATTCTTGCACCCCTTACCCCATCACCTATCGCCAAACCGATAGAACCGACAGGCATGTAAAAAGCCCCCGACATCAGTCGGGGGCTTCGGAATGGGTGTTTGGCGGTGACCTACTTTCACATGGAAGAACCACACTATCATCGGCGCTGAGTCGTTTCACGGTCCTGTTCGGGAT
>NZ_JBQCXF010000165.1:0-6041 GCF_051956635.1 Neisseria sp. P0022.S010
AAGAAAATCTCCGGTCAAAACCTGTCTCGCAACTGGGTTGTGATTCCTCACGTTACCGTACACGAAGAAGCGGACATGACCGAATTGGAAGAATTCCGCAAACAGCTGAACAAAGAATGGGAACGCGAAGGCGTGAAATTGTCCCCATTGGCGTTCATCATTAAAGCCTCTGTTGCTGCGCTGAAAGCCTTCCCTGAATTCAACGCCTCTCTGGATGGCGACAACTTGGCGCTGAAAAACTACTTCAACATCGGTTTCGCAGCAGACACGCCGAACGGCTTGGTTGTTCCAGTAATCAAAGACGTGGATCAAAAAGGCTTGAAACAAATCAGCCAAGAACTGACCGAATTGTCTAAAAAAGCCCGCGAAGGCAAGCTCAAGCCACAAGAAATGCAAGGCGCATGCTTTACCATTTCCAGCTTGGGCGGCATCGGCGGTACAGGCTTCACGCCAATCGTGAATGCTCCTGAAGTTGCTATCTTGGGAGTGTGCAAATCCCAAATCAAACCGGTTTGGAACGGCAAAGAATTTGCTCCTCGCCTGATGTGCCCGTTGAGCCTGTCCTTCGACCACCGTGTCATCGACGGTGCCGCCGGTATGCGCTTCACCGTATTCCTGGCTAACCTGTTGAAAGACTTCCGCCGCATTACTCTGTAATCCGAGCATTTTCAGACGGCCCAAATAAAAAGGCCGTCTGAAAAAAAGAAGCCCGAACATCATTCAGAAAGATTAGACATGAGCTTAATTGAATTGAAAGTGCCCGACATTGGCGGTCACGAAAATGTAGATATTATTGCGGTTGAAGTAAATGTGGGCGATACCATTGCTGTGGACGATACACTGATTACTTTGGAAACCGATAAAGCGACTATGGACGTACCTGCCGAAGTTGCAGGCGTAGTCAAAGAAGTTAAAGTTAAAGTCGGCGACAAAATCTCCGAAGGTGGCTTAATTGTTGTCGTAGAGGCAGAAGGTGCATCCGCTGCTCCTAAAGCCGAAGCGCCTGCCGCGCCTGCACAAGAAGCACCTAAAGCAGCCGCTCCTGCTCCTCAAGCTGCTCAATTCGGCGGTTCTGCCGATGCCGAATACGACGTAGTTGTATTGGGTGGCGGCCCTGGCGGTTATTCTGCTGCATTTGCCGCTGCTGACGAAGGCTTGAAAGTTGCCATCGTTGAACGTTACAAAACTTTGGGCGGCGTTTGCTTGAACGTCGGCTGTATCCCTTCCAAAGCCCTGTTGCACAATGCTGCCGTTATCGATGAAGTACGTCACTTGGCTGCCAACGGTATCAAATACCCTGAGCCTGAACTCGATATCGATATATTGCGCGGCTACAAAGACGGCGTAGTTTCCCGTCTGACTACCGGTTTGGCAGGCATGGCGAAAGGCCGCAAAGTAGACATTATCCAAGGTGACGGCCAATTCTTGGATCCGCACCACTTGGAGGTTTCTCTAACGACCAGCGAAGTGTATGAACAAGCTACACCTACTGGTGAGAAAAAAATCGTTGCCTTCAAAAACTGTATCATTGCAGCAGGCAGCCGCGTAACCAAACTGCCTTTCATCCCTGAAGATCCGCGCATCATCGATTCCAGCGGCGCTTTGGCTCTGAAAGAAGTACCGGGCAAACTGTTGATCATCGGTGGCGGTATTATTGGTCTCGAAATGGGTACGGTTTACAGCACTCTGGGTTCTCGCCTGGATGTTGTTGAAATGATGGATGGCCTGATGCAAGGCGCAGACCGCGACTTGGTTAAAGTATGGCAAAAACAAAACGAATACCGTTTTGACAACATCATGATCAACACCAAAACTGTTGCTGTTGAGCCTAAAGAAGACGGCGTTTACGTTACCTTCGAAGGTGCAAATGCGCCTAAAGAACCACAACGTTACGATGCCGTACTGGTAGCTGCCGGTCGTGCGCCTAACGGCAAACTCATCAGCGCTGAGAAAGCCGGTGTTGCTGTAACTGATCGCGGCTTCATCGAAGTGGACAAACAAATGCGCACCAACGTGCCACATATCTACGCTATCGGCGATATCGTCGGTCAACCGATGTTGGCACACAAAGCCGTTCACGAAGGCCACGTTGCCGCTGAAAACTGTGCCGGACACAAAGCCTACTTCGACGCACGCGTTATTCCGGGCGTTGCCTACACTTCTCCTGAAGTGGCATGGGTTGGCGAAACCGAGTTGTCTGCCAAAGCTTCCGGCCGTAAAATTACCAAAGCCAACTTCCCATGGGCTGCTTCCGGCCGTGCGATTGCCAACGGTTGCGACAATGGTTTCACTAAGCTGATTTTTGATGCTGAAACCGGCCGCATTATCGGTGGCGGTATCGTTGGCCCTAACGGCGGCGATATGATCGGTGAAGTCTGCTTAGCCATCGAAATGGGCTGTGATGCAGCCGATATCGGTAAAACCATCCACCCACACCCAACCCTAGGCGAATCCATCGGTATGGCTGCGGAAGTGGCATTGGGCGTATGTACCGACCTGCCTGCTCAGAAAAAGAAATAAGTTCACTCAAATAAAATTTGAACGAACTTGATGGAACAAAGGCCGTCTGAATGTTTCAGACGGCCTTTTCGCAAACAAGGAGACTCAATATGAAAAAAATCGAAGCTATTATCAAACCTTTCAAACTCGACGATGTACGCGAAATCCTGACTGAAATCGGCATTACCGGCATGACTGTCAGCGAAGTTAAAGGCTTCGGCCGCCAAAAAGGCCATACGGAAATTTATCGCGGCGCAGAATACGCAGTCGATTTTCTGCCTAAAGTAAAAATCGAATTGGTATTGGCTGACGACAAAGTCGATCAGGCTGTGGATGCCATTGTGGAAACCGCACATTCCGGCAAAATCGGCGACGGTAAAATCTTCATTTATCCGGTTGAAGAGGCTATCCGTATTCGTACCGGAGAACGCTCGGAAGCAGCGCTTTAATAGAAATCCTAAAATACAGAAGACAAATGCCGTCTGAAAATAAGTAGTAGCGTGGTTTGCTCAGAACTTATTTTTCAGACGGCATTACTTTCACAATTACAGCCACAACTTTTCTGAGATCTCAAACCATCACTATCTGCCTGAATAAACATAGAAACCATAGATAATAAAAATGCCGCTTATCAAACAAGCAGCATTTTATGTATCCGTTTTCTATGATTGACTTAGGTTCAATCTACCAAAAATCTCACATTATCAAGCATTAAGAAATTCGAGCAGATTTTTCCGCCTACTTTCAGAGCATTGACGAATATGTTGACTTTCTCTTATTGCGCTTGAGTATGGCTTACCGTATACAACCAGCCTTCCGGCGTGATTGTGTAGTTGATGCCCAAGCCGCCTACTGAAGTCGGTGCAAAAGCAAAATTTACTACCGTACTGTTGTCGCCTACGGTTGGATCGGCATTGTGGGGCAAACTCATTCCGCCAGCAGTGTGGAGAATGTGCTGGACAGCCGCCCCGAATCCATCCGCAAGCAAGTGGACGAATCCTTACGCAATCTGCAAACCGACTACATCGACCTGTATTACCAGCATCGCATTGACCCGAATGTACCCGCCGAGGCGGTAGCGGAAGTAATGGGCGAATTGATTAAGGCAGGCAAAATCCATCATTGGGGCGTGTCCAACACGCCGATTGAGTATATGGCCGCCGCCCACGCCGTTACGCCCATTACCGCCACGGAGAACCAATATTCCATGGTGTTCCGCACCCCCGAAAAAGCATTGTTTGCTTTTTGCGAAGCCAACCATATCGGCTTTGTGGCATACAGCCCGCTGGGGAACGGCTTTTTAAGCGGCCGTTTTAACGCGCAGACCCAATACGCCGAAGGCGATTTCCGCCGCACGATGAAGCGTTTTTCGGCGGATGTGATGACGAAAAACCAGCCTGTGTTGGACTTGCTGCACGAGCTCGCCGCCGCCAAATCCGCCACCGCCGCGCACATCGTGTTGGCGTGGGAACTGGCGCAAATGCCCTTTATCGTACCGATTCCGGGCACCACCAAAAAACACCGCTTGGCGGAAAACCTCGGCGCACTGCGAATCCGCCTGACTGCGGACGAATTGCACGCCATTAACCAAAAACTGGGCAAAATGGACATTGACGAGAGCTATTTTTAAGCCGCCCAGTCAATGGTACTTGTCGGTAAAAACTGTTATTCTTCAATAAGTTATTCATCACAACCGGAGAGCTTATGCCTGTTGGAGAGAAAAAAGTCGGGCTGCCCGAGCTGTTTTATGATTTGGTGTTTGTATATGCTTTGTCCCGCACCACCGAGCTGGTGCACCACGCCGACGAAGCCGATTACGTCACATTTTTGATTTCGCTGGTGATTCTGTTTACCGTTTGGTCATACCAGAGCATTTACATCAACCGCTTCGGCGACAACTCTTGGCGGGATCGGCTGTTTTTGTTTGCCGATATGTTTTTGCTGCTGTTTTTGTCCAATGCGGTGGGCAGCGACTGGCTGGCGAATTTTGTGCCGTTTAATCTTGCGCTGGGGCTACTGGTCGGCAGTGTCTGCCTGCAATATCTGTTGCAGCTTGCCCGCCACGCTTCCCCCGAACAACGCCGCAGAATCAAGCTGGTGGCGGGATTGCGCGGATTGACGGCGGCGACGGTGCTCGGTTCGCTGTTGTTTCCCGCCCATATCGGACAGTGGGTTGCGCTGGGCGGTTTCGGTTTGGGTTGGATTTTGCCCACCTTTGTCAGCCACAAGCAACCTGCGGTGAATTTTCCGCATCTACTCGAACGCCTAAACGGGCTGGTGATTATTTTTTTCGGCGAAACCGTGATCGACATCGCCCCTTATTTCCACGTGGCGAAGTTTGAAATCGGCGCACTGCTCGTGATTGTGATTCTGTTTGCGATGTTTACGGTTTATGTGATGCAGTTTTCCTATTTTATCGACGAACACAAAGCGCAAAACTCGGGCGCATTGCCCTCGTACAGCCATTATGCCGTACTGATCGGCATCGCTTTGGTAACGGTGGCACTGGCTTGGCTGCACCAAAACAGCACCGCTACCGCTGAGTCCGTCCGAATGCTGTGGCTCGGTTTGGGCGTGTTTTATCTCGGGGTTGCCGCCAACACGCCGTACAACAAGCCCGAACACCGCCGACCGCAACGGCTTTGGATTTTTCAGACGACCTTATTCGTTATCGGCGCAGGGCTGGCCGCCGTTTTACCGCCGCAGCCCCTTGTTATCTTAACCACAACGGCATTGATGACCGCTGCGATTGCCATGGCAACAGTGTATTTTGAACGTCACACCCGACAACTTTCACAAACAAACCAGAACCACGAAACCTAAGAACAGGATAACGGTCAACGGTTTGGTTGCGAAAGACAGAGGCAGCATATTGAGCAGGTAATAGAATGTACCTTCGTAGTCGCCTTTATTGACAATTTCTGCCAAGCGTCCAGTACCTTCAACAGTATCAAGCAGGCTGAAGCCGGAGAATACGGAGAACCAAATCACGAGGAAGCCGACTGGTACCATAATGGATGCCAGCACGAATTCGCGCAAAGTACGGCCTTTGGAAATTTTCGCTAAGAACACGCCCACAAATGGTGCCCAAGTAATCCACCATACCCAGTAAGCCATTAGACCAATCGCGGTTGTGGAACAAGTACAGCTCGAAAGAATGGTGAACGGTTTGAGTAAGGATATTACCGATAGAGACAACCAAGTTGCTGAGGAAGTAGTGAGTCGGGTCAACCAAGAAAACAAACACCAGCATGAGCAAAGACAGAACTACAGTCATATCGCACAGCCATTTCATACCTTTTTCAATCGGCAACACAGCGCCCAAAGTATAAATATTTCAGTAGCAACTATAACCTAAAAATTCCCTATTAAGATTCAATCCTCCCTATCTCTCCCCTATTCTTATTGCCGCTTTACTTTTCAGACGACCCCTTTATCCAAACTCCGTTATAATGACGGCTTTAAAATTAATTCATTCCCAAGACGGTCTTATCATGAAACACATCCACATTATCGGTATCGGCGGCACATTTATGGGCGGC
>NZ_JBQCXF010000166.1:0-5912 GCF_051956635.1 Neisseria sp. P0022.S010
GCACGAAGAGCAATAATATTTCTTTCAGACGGCCTTGTTTTCCAACAAAAGGCCGTCTGAAACCATGAAAGGACGAAACATGTTTGTTTGGCACGAACAAGAAAACGCTGCAACTGCCGCGCAAGCTCTTGCCGATGCTGTTGCCGCCGCATTGCAAGCTACGTTGAATGAGAAAGGCCATGCGGTTTTGGCTGTTTCCGGTGGCCGTTCACCGATTGCGTTTTTCGAGGCTTTGTCGCAAAAAGATTTAAATTGGCAAAATGTCGGCATTACTTTGGTGGACGAGCGTATCGTTCCGACCACGCATGCCGACAGCAATACAGGCTTGGTACGCGAATATCTGCTCAAGAATAACGCGGCCGTTGCCACATGGATTCCTGTTGTTGAAGACGGAAAGTCTGAAACTGAATTACAACCTGAAGTTGTCGTTGCTTACGCATTGAAATATTATAAGCAACCTGACGTGCTGGTGTTGGGCATGGGCGGAGACGGGCATACGGCGTCGTTGTTCCCTCAAGCGCCTCAATTACAGGCCGCAATCAATGAAGCTAATGATCCAACATTGATTCATACTACGCCGGTTACCGCACCGCATGAGCGTGTGAGCATGACTTTGGGTGCGATTGCCAAAACGCCGAATGTATTTTTGGCTATTCAAGGCGCAGAGAAAAAAGCGGTATTCGATAAGGCTGCTGCAAGGGCTGACACCGAATATCCGACCAGTCTGATTCTCAATCACCAAGGAATTAACTGCCATGTCTACTATGCACACTGAGGCTTATCCTCGTTTGGTCGCCGATATCGGCGGTACGAATGCCCGTTTTGCACTTGAAACCGCACCACAGGTCATTGAAAAGGCTGAAGTCTTGCCTTGTAAGGATTACGACACCATCGTCGATGCCGTCAAAACTTATTTGGAACGCGCAGGCAGTCCGAAAGTTTTGCACGCAGCCTTTGCGATTGCCAATCCGATTTTGGGCGACTGGGTGCAGATGACCAACCACCACTGGGCATTCTCCATCGAAACCACCCGTCAGGCTTTGGGTTTTGAAACGTTGATTCTGTTGAACGACTTTACCGCCCAAGCTTTGGCGGTAACACAAACCGATAAGAAAGACTTGATACAAATCGGCGGTCAAAAACCAATCGAATTTGCGCCTAAAGCCGTTATCGGTCCGGGTACCGGTTTGGGTGTCAGCGGTTTGGTACACAGCGCTGCCGGCTGGGTGGCGTTGGCAGGCGAGGGCGGCCACACCAGCTTCCCGCCGTTTGACGATATGGAAGTGTTGATTTGGCAATACGCTAAAAACAAATACGGTCATGTTTCTGCCGAGCGTTTTTTGAGCGGCGCAGGTTTGAGCCTGATTTACGAGGCATTGGCCAAACGCGACAACATCAAACAATACCGTCTGAAACCCTCTGAAATCACCGATAAGGCATTGAGCGGAACATCGCCTATTTGCCGTCAGACTTTGGATATTTTCTGCGCCATGTTGGGCACGGTCGCTTCCAATTTGGCTTTGACTTTGGGTGCGCGCGGCGGCATGTATTTGTGCGGCGGGATTATCCCTCGCGTGTTGGATTACTTTAAAACTTCTCCATTCCGCAGCCGCTTTGAAAACAAAGGCCGCTTTGAAGCATATCTTGCCGCCATTCCCGTGTATGTCGTATTGAGCGAATTTCCGGGCATCGTCGGCGCGGCGGCCGCATTAGACAATCATTTAAATAACGTTTAAACACAAAAACGGCGGTGCAGGGCAGGGTACGAAAATGTACCTTGTCCTGAACGTCAAAGAATCAAAGGGTAGAGTATATGTTAAGCAAAATCAGCGAATCATTGTCCAATCTCTCCGGCGCAGAACGCAAAGTTGCCGAATCTGCGTTGGCCGAGCCGAAATGGTTCGTTCATGCCGCAGTGGCCGAAATCGCCGAGCGTGCCTCCGTCAGTCAGCCGACTGTAATCCGTTTCTGCCGTAGCTTGGGTTACAAAGGCTTGCCTGAGTTCAAACTCGCTTTGTCTGCCAGCATCGGTCATGAAGGTATGCCATACGTTCATGAAGAATTGAACGCCGATGACAACATGAGCAGCGTGGTTGAAAAAGTCTTGGGCAATGCCGCAGCCTCCCTTTTGGGTGAGCGCCGCTTCCTGAAAGAATCCGAGCTGGAAAACGCGATTGCCATTTTGATGCACGCGCGACGCGTTGAGTTTTATGGTGTCGGCAACTCCGGCATCGTTGCCCAAGACGCGCAACACAAATTCTTCCGTTTCGGTATGTCTACCGTTGCCTATGTCGATACGCATACCCAGTTGATGGCGGCTTCCGTATTGACCGAGCAGGATGTGTTGGTAGCGATTTCCAATACCGGCTCATCTATCGAATTATTGGATGCAGCCAGTATTGCCAAAGAAAACGGCGCAGCCGTTATCGCGCTGACCCGCAATGATTCGCCGTTGGCACAAATGGCCGACTGCGTATTGAGCATTGCCACTCAGGAAAATGCCGAGCTTTATACGCCTATGGTGTCCCGTCTTCTGCAGTTGGCCGTTATCGACATTCTTGCCATCGGCTTGGCCTTGCGTTTGGGCGACACTGCCAGCACGCAACTGCAAAAAAGTAAAAAAAGCATACATAACAAACACATCGAATACGATAAAGATTGATTCTTCACTGATATATTCAGACGGCCCCAACCCACATCAAGGCCGTCTGAAACCTCAAAAAACGGAAACCACCCCGTTCCCGTTTCAGACGACCTCACGGCCGTTTTCTCAACAAAACTGTCCACTATCCAGGAGAGCATCCGATGAAACACCTTCACGATTTACCAGCTTGGTCAAAATTATGGATACATTTTGACGAAACCAAAGAACAACACATGCGCGAAATGTTCGAGCAAGATCCCGAACGTGCCGAGCGCTACTGGCTGCAGGTTGGCGGCCTGACTTTGGATTATTCTAAAAACCGTATCAACGACGAAACCATGTCGCTTTTGTTCGAGTTGGCGCGTGAAGCAGGCGTGCCGGAACGGATGCAGCAAATGTTCCACGGCGAAAAAATCAATACGACAGAAAACCGCGCCGTACTCCACGTTGCCCTGCGCAACCGCACCAATGCCCCGATCGTCGTGGATGGCGAGGATGTCATGCCTAAGGTCAACCATGTCCTGCAACGCATGGGCGAGTTCGCACACGAAGTCCGCAGCGGCAGCTGGTTGGGCTACACCAATCAAGTCATTACTGATGTCGTCAACATCGGTATCGGCGGCTCCGACCTCGGCCCTCTGATGATGTGTACCGCGCTCAAGCCTTTCGGTCATCCGCGCCTGAATATGCACTTCGTCTCCAACGTGGATGGCTCCCAACTGCGCGATGTATTGTCTAAAGTCCACCCTGAAACCACCCTCTTCATCATTGCTTCCAAAACCTTCACCACCCAAGAAACCCTGACCAACGCCCTGACCGCGCGTAAATGGTTCTTGGATCATGCAGGCGATGAAAGCGCCGTGGCCAAACACTTCGTTGCCGTATCGACCAACCAAAAAGCCGTTGCCGAATTCGGTATCGATACCGCCAATATGTTTGAATTTTGGGACTGGGTCGGCGGACGATACAGCCTGTGGTCGGCCATCGGCCTGCCGATTATGTTGTACCTCGGCGAAGAAAACTTCATCGAAATGCTCAACGGCGCACACCTGATGGACCAACACTTCATCAATACGCCGCTGGAGCGCAACATGCCCGTTATCCTCGCCCTCATCGGCATCTGGTACATCAACTACTACGGCGGCGGCAGCCACGTCATCGCCCCCTACGACCAACATCTCCACCGCCTGCCCAAATTCATCCAGCAGCTCGATATGGAGAGCAACGGCAAACAAGTTACCTTGGACGGCAAAGCTGTCGGTTACGAAACTTCGCCGATTATTTGGGGCGAAACCGGTATCAACGGCCAGCACGCATTCTTCCAACTGCTGCACCAAGGTACGCACATCACGCCGATTGACCTGATTGCCTCCCTTGAAAAACGCAGCAACTTGCGCGGCCACCACGAAATCCTGTTGGCGAACGTTTTTGCTCAAGCCGAAGCCTTTATGCGCGGCAAAACGCCTGACGAAGTACGCACCGAGCTTCAAGCCCAAGGCATGGACGAAGCGCGTATCGAAGAGCTGGTTCCGCACAAAACCTTCTCCGGCAACCGTCCGACCAACCTCATCCTCATGGACAAAATCAACCCGCGCAATATGGGCAGCCTGATTGCCATGTACGAACACAAAACTTTCGTCCAAGGCATTATTTGGGGCATCAACAGCTTTGACCAATGGGGCGTAGAGCTCGGCAAACAACTGGCTAAAACCATTCTTGCCGAATTGACCGGCGAGACCGAAGTGCAAAAACACGACAGCTCGACTACACGTCTGATTAATCTTTATTTGAATGCCAACAAATAAAGCATTTATTTAAAACAAAAGGCCGTCTGAAATTTTCAGACGGCCTTTTGTTTTATTCCGGATCATCCGTAAACGCATTTTCCCGAAATATCGGTACAAATGTGAAAAGATACAGTACAAACACGGCGATGGTCAGAAGCGCAGGAACGGTAATGAAAAATATCGGGTTCACGTTCATCAAGAAAGCGCGTGAGATGGCGGCCATAAAGAGCAAGGGAACGGCAATGCGGCAGAGTTTGGGGTAGTCGAGTTTGGTAAAACCGCTGTGCCACAGTCCGGCGGTCAGCCACACCATCATCACGCCGCCCATCATACCGCCGAGGGTAATCAGGTGCAGGGGCGCGGAGGCGGGCAGGTTTTGCAGTTTCGCCGCGCCTGTCCACAGATAGCCTGCGGCGGCAAAAAGCTGGAGCAGGTAATAAGTGCGGACGTAGTGTTTGCGCAGGAGTTCGTGATGGTGAAGTTCACGCAGCTTGGCGAGCAGGATGAAGCCGACGGCAAGCGCGGTAAAACCGGCGGTTTGCGCCGGCAGCCAAAGTTCGGCGGCGGCGTGCAGGAGCAGGAAGGTGATGGCGATGTTTTTATAGACGATATTTGGAATAAAAACAGGGTCTTTCAGACGGCATTCTTTAAGGGCTTCCGCACCCAAAAGAATGCTGACGCGGACGGATACAAACATGACCGCTGCCATGTTCAGATGTACTTGCGCGCGCAGTAAGTTCAAATCGCCAGTTGCGGCGTAGGCCGTCTGAAAAATAGTAAACGCGGCAAGCAGTATTAAGAGGGCGAAGTTATCAGTGTTGCGGTCGAGCCAAATCAGCCAGGCGCAAAACAGCAGCAATACCAGCCAATAGGCGGCAACGAAAAACGAGGCAGTTTGCGGCGAAAAGGGCAGTATGGCGGATGCGGCGAGCAGTAATGCCGCCATCAAAGTAGCGACAGGTTTCAGACGGCCTTTATAACCCGTCCATTCGAGCATGGCGGCAGTCAGGAAACCGCCGTATGCCGCAGGCAGCATGAGTTCTAAGAAGATTTGGCGGTGCAGGACGATAGCGGCGGGGCTGATGAAAAACACCAACGCGCCGAGTATGGCAAGTGCCGCCGCGCCGACGAAAAACGGCCGCATGGGGTGGGTGAAAAATTTATTCATGGCTTGGCTTGATTTTGCATGAAGATGCTTTCGGATATGGATTTATTGGGCGGACAGGGCCGTATCTTTCACCAAAGAGGCAAGCCTGCGGCTTGCTTACCCTCTCCCTAGCCCTCTCCCACGGGGAGAGGGGATTAGGCTGTCGAGCCCGAGCATTTTCAGGTTTACCTGCCATCTGATTTTCAATCCTGCGCTCTCTGATTTTCAGCAACCTGTTCCCCTCGCCCCGTGGGAGAGGGTTAGGGAGAGGGTAACGAACCGCAAGGTTTGTCAGATACTCAAATGCCCGTATCATTCATATTATTGATATTAT
>NZ_JBQCXF010000167.1:0-5892 GCF_051956635.1 Neisseria sp. P0022.S010
GTATTATAAAGCAGGCCGTCTGAACAACGTATAATACGGAAAAATTAGATTTATTTACGGAAACCGATATGACCCACACCGTCCATTTGCAGTTTGAAGAAATTGACAATACCGTGTTGCAACGCCTGTGCGGCGCGCTCGACAGCAATCTCGAAGCCTTAGGCAAAGCCCTTGATATCCAAATCAGCCGTCGCTTCGAACATTTCACCTTCATGGGCGAACTGGCACACGCCGGCCGTCGTGCCTTGCTGTCGCTTGCCGAAGCCGCAGAAAAAGGCGACTTGGACGACAACGCCATCAGCCTCGCGGCCGTCGAAGCAAAAACCGCAGATGAAAAACACGAAGAAAAACACCACGACCAACAATACTATTTCCGCACCAAACGCGGCAGCATCAGCGGCCGTACCCCGCGCCAAAACGGCTATATACGCGCCTTGCTCAACCACGATGTCGTGTTCGGCTTAGGCCCTGCCGGTACGGGTAAAACCTATCTTGCCGTTGCCGCCGCAGTCGATGCCATGGAAAAACACCAAATCGAACGCATCGTTTTGGTTCGCCCTGCAGTCGAAGCAGGCGAAAAATTAGGCTTCCTGCCGGGCGATTTGGCACAAAAAGTCGATCCCTACCTGCGACCGCTTTACGATGCGCTTTATGATTTGATGGGTTTCGACCGCGTAACCAAACTGATGGAAAAAGGTTTGATTGAAATTGCGCCGCTGGCCTATATGCGCGGTCGCACCTTAAATGGCGCGTATGTCATTTTGGACGAAGCGCAAAATACCACGCCCGAACAAATGAAAATGTTCCTGACCCGTATCGGCTTCGGTGCCAAAGCAGTCATTACCGGCGACATCAGCCAAATCGACCTGCCACGCAACATCAAATCCGGCTTGAAAGATGCACGCGAAAAACTGCGCGATGTAGAAGGCCTGTATTTCCACACCTTTACCAGCGAAGACGTTGTCCGCCATCCTTTGGTGCAGAAAATCGTCGAAGCCTATGAAGCAGCGGAAGAACAAGTTGAAAAGAAAAATGGCGAATAATCTTTTCAAATACTTCAGGCCGTCTGAAAATCAAATTTCAGACGGCCTTACTACATCATTCTCCCCATAATACTGCTATAATCCGAAAATCAAGTAAAACAACGACTTCAAAAGGAAAAATATGACTCTCAAGCCACCCGTCCGAATCGCCGTTACCGGCGCGGCAGGCCAAATCGCCTACGCCACCCTCTTCCGTATCGCCGGCGGCATCATGCTCGGACGCGACCAACCCGTTATCCTGCAGCTGCTCGACCTGCCGCAGGCACAACAGGCATTGCGTGGCGTGATTATGGAAATGCAGGATTGCGCCTTCCCACTCCTTGCCGACATCTTCGCCACAGACGACCCCGAAGTCGCCTTCAAAGATGCCGACATCGCCCTCTTGATTGGTGCGCGCCCGCGTACCCAAGGCATGGAGCGTGCCGACTTGTTGCACGCCAATGGCGAAATTTTCAAAGTACAAGGCGCGGCGTTGAACAAAGTTGCCAATCGCAACGTTAAAGTCCTCGTCGTCGGCAATCCGGCCAATACCAACGCCTACATCGCCATGAAATCCGCACCCGACATCCCGCCGGAAAATTTCACCGCCCTGATGCGTCTTGACCACCACCGTGCCGTCAGTCAAATTGCCGAAAAAATCGACCGCCCGATTACTTCCATCGAGCAAATGTGCGTCTGGGGCAACCACAGCCCGACCATGTACGCCGACTACCGCTACGCCACCAGCAACGGCGAGTCCGTCCAAGACATGATTACCGAACCCGACTGGAACACCGAGGTCTTCATGCCGAAAATCGCCGGACGCGGTGCTGCAATTATCGCTGCTCGCGGTTCATCATCTGCGGCCTCCGCCGCCAATGCCGCCATCTATCACCTGCGCGACTGGTTGCTCGGCAGCAGCGGCAAATGGGTGACCATGGGCGTTCCATCCGATGGCTCTTACGGCATTCCCGAAGGTTTGATTTTCGGCTTCCCCGTCATTTGTGACGAAGGCAGCTACCGCATCGTCCAAGGCTTGGATTTATCGGATGAATTCAGCCAAAAACGTATTGCTGCTACGCTGGCCGAATTAGAAGAAGAACGTTCAGCCATCCAAGATCTACTCTAAAACAAAGGCCGTCTGAAACCAAATTTCAGACGGCCTTTACCGTGCAGCCTTATTCCGCTACATCAATGCACAAATATTTCAGTTCCAAATACTCATCCGCACCATATTTGCTGCCTTCACGTCCCAAACCGCTGCGTTTCACGCCGCCAAACGGTGCTACTTCATTACTGATTAAGCCCGTATTGATGCCGACCATGCCGTATTCCAAGGCTTCGCCGATGCGCCATTGGCGGGCGGTATCGGAGGTGAAAAGGTAAGCTGCCAAACCGTATTCCGTATTGTTCGCAGCCTCGATGACTTCGGCTTCGGTTTCAAAACGGAACACCGGACACAAAGGCCCAAAGGTTTCCTCGCGAGCTACCGCCATTTGCGCCGTAACGCCGCTTAAAACAGTCGGCTCAAAAAACGTTCCGCCCAATGCGCTCCGTTTACCGCCGGTCAGACAACTTGCGCCTTTAGCCAATGCGTCGGCGATGTGCTGCTCGACTTTCTCCACTGCTTTTTCCTCAATCAGCGGCCCTTGGTTCACACCATCCTCCAAGCCGTTGCCCAATTTGAGCGCAGCCACTTTTTCACTCAATTTGCGGCAAAATTCGTCGTAAATGCCGGATTGAGCGTAAACACGGTTGGTGCAGACGCAGGTCTGACCGCTGTTGCGGAACTTGCTGGCAAGTGCGCCTTCAACAGCTTTGTCCAAATCGGCATCGTCAAACACGATAAACGGCGCGTTTCCGCCCAGTTCCAAACTGAGTTTTTTAATGTCTGCCGCGCTATCGGCAAAAATTTTCGCACCGACTTCGGTAGAGCCAGTAAAGCTGATTTTGCGCACGGTCGGGTTCGTAGCAAATTCATGGCTGATTTCCGAAGCACGACCGCTGACAACAGGCAATAAATCCTGCGGCACGCCCGCTTCATAAGCCAGTACGGCCAACGCATACGCACTCAAAGGCGTGAGCGATGCAGGTTTGACAATCATCGCGCAGCCCACCGCCAAAGCAGGCGCAGCCTTGCGCGCAATCATCGCAGACGGGAAATTCCACGGCGTAATCGCGGCGGTAACGCCGATTGGCTGTTTCAACACGACCAGTTTTTGCGACGCCTTCACACTTGTCAGCACATCGCCGTCAATCCGTCGCGCCTCTTCGGCAAACCAGCGCACAAACGAAGCCGCATAATCGATTTCGCCACGCGCCTCGGTCAGGCTTTTGCCCTGTTCCATCGTCATGATACGCGCCAGTTCTTCTTTGTTTTCTTTAATCAAAAAATACCAACGCCACAACACATCGGCACGCTCCAACGCAGTTTTTGCCGCCCATAATTTTTGTACCGCCTCTGCCTTTTGAATCAAAAGCTTCAGGCCGTCTGAATCAGTCTTACGGACAAATGCCAAAGCCTCGCCCGTTGCCGGATTGCCAACTTTGAGGCCGTCTGAAATCGGGGAAAAGGAAATATCGGGGTGGTTGAGCAGTTGGGAAAAGGTTTTCATGGGAAACGACCTTTCTAAAACCGAGGATATATGTTCATTATCATATTCACACCATGAAAGCGCAACTGAATTGCAAAATAAGCCGACAGCAAATGCCGTCTGAATATCTTACAGCCGGTCTTTGGTTTAGCGACATCATATTCATCTTAATAACGAATGAAATACGATTATTAATACTCTACCTCAAAAGGATAAGACACATGTATTACAACAATTTGCTATAATACAAAACTCATTTCAACTCTCATCGAAAATCCCATTTTCAGACGGCCTTTGTCTGTTTATAAGGCCGTCTGAAATGTTTTCCGTCCATCCTCTTCTGCCGAGCCATGATTCCATCTGATTTCATTGACGAGCTTTTGTCCAAAGTCGATATTGTCGATATTATCGACGAGCAGGTTCCGCTGAAGAAAGGCGGGGCGAACTATATGGCCTGCTGTCCGTTTCACAAGGAAAAGACGCCGTCGTTTTCGGTCAGCCCGACCAAGCAGTTTTACCATTGCTTCAGTTGCGGGGCGCATGGTTCGGCAATTGGTTTTGTGATGGAACATCAGGGACTGTCGTTTCCGGAGGCGGTACAGTTTTTGGCTGATCGCGTCGGCATGGTCGTGCCTAAAGTGCGCGGGCAGAACGATAATCCTGAAGTCCGTGCCGAACGTAAGAAAAAGCAGCAGACGCTGGAGGAAACGACGGCGGCGGCGGCGGATTTTTATGCGCAACAATTGAAATTCAATCTGGCGGCGAAGGCCTATTTGGATAAGCGCGGCTTGAGTGCGGAAGTCATCGCGCATTATGGTTTGGGCTATGCACCTGATGGTTGGCAGCCTTTGGCACAAGTGTTCCAACCCTATCCTAATACTGCATTGGTGGATACGGGCATGGTCATCGACAACGAAGGCAAACATTACGACCGCTTTCGCCATCGGATTATGTTCCCTATCCGTAATCCGCGTGGGCAGGTCATCGGATTTGGCGGCCGCGTATTGGATGACTCCAAACCCAAATACCTGAACTCGCCGGATACTCCTTTGTTTGACAAAGGGAAAAACCTTTACGGACTATATGAAGGGCGTGCTGCCGTAAAAGAGGCCGGACGGATTTTGGTGGTCGAAGGCTACATGGACGTGGTCGCATTGGCTCAGTTCGGCGTCGGCTACGGCGTAGCGGCTTTAGGTACGGCAACCACGGCGGAACACGTCAAAATCCTGATGCGTCAGGCAGACAGTATTTATTTTTGTTTTGATGGCGACAGTGCGGGACGTAAAGCGGCTTGGCGCGCGCTGGAAAATGCATTGCCGCAATTAAAAGATGATAAATCGCTGCATTTTTTATTCTTACCCGAAGAACACGACCCAGACAGCTACATCCGCGCCTATGGCAAAACGCAATTTGAAGATGCCTTGTTAAACCAAAGCAAGCCCCTATCGGAATACTTTTGGGAACATCTTTCAGACGGCCTCAACCTCAATACGCAAGAAGGCAAAGCAGAATTGGTCAAAACCAGTTCTCCGCTTTTGGCTCAGATTACCGCGCCGGCATTGGGCTATCTTCTGAAACAAAAACTTAGCGAGCTGGTGGGCATTGACCCGGACAACCTCGCCCAGTTACTCGGACAAGAAGCGCCAAAGCGGCACGTCAAACAAAAAAGTTACAAACTGCCGCCTATTTCCGTCAAACAGCCAACCATGCTGACACTGGTTCAAAGACAGATACGCAGCCTCTTGATAAATCCGGCTTGGGCTTCATATATAGACCTGCCCGATTATCTGGCTTTAAGCGGCGACTTTGCCTGCCTTGCCAATTTGGCCGAAACCATCAAGCATCATGATACGACTCCTGCAACTGCACAAGTGCTTGAATATATGCGCGGTTCGCCCTATGAGGAAACCGTCAATCAAATCTTTTTATCGACCCTTCACTCTGAAGAAATGGAAGGGGATAACGAAGAAGATTGCGAAAGTTTCCAAATCGGCATGAAAAAGTTGTTAAATGAATTAAAATACAGTCAAATCGAAACTTTAAAGCAAAAAAGTATTCAAACTGGTTTGACCGAAAATGAAAAAAGACTATTGCTGTCGCTTTTGACGGCAAAGCAAAACTAACCCCTCAGGCCGTCTGAACAATCTAAATACACGCTGCGAAACATGACACGCAGAACACTCCATCTGTAATATTTTCAGACGGCCTCAGAGTATTAAAGTGAACTCTGATTTCACAACAAAAAGCTCTGCTCCGCCTTCAGGTACGGCCACATC
>NZ_JBQCXF010000168.1:0-5871 GCF_051956635.1 Neisseria sp. P0022.S010
TTCGAGATGCCGCCTTTATTTATGAACGGGAATGGTGTTCATCGACCATGTTTTTCAAACGGATATTGGCAACATGGGTATAAATCTGCGTGGTGTTGATATCGGAATGTCCCAACATCATCTGGACCGAACGCAAATCGACGCCGTGATTGACCAAATGCGTGGCAAAAGCATGGCGCAAACCGTGTGGGCTGAGCGAAGCAATACCGGCCGCTTCGGCATATTCTTTGACTATCATCCATGCAAGCTGACGGCTGATGCCGCTGCGTTTCTGGCTGACAAATACTTCGTCGCAAATTTTGTTTTTCAGCAACAACGGACGCGATTCGTTGCAATAGCGTTCCACCCAATATGCCGCTTCCTGTCCCAACGGAACCAGACGCAATTTGTCGCCCTTGCCTATGGTACGGATACTGCCGCGATGTAAATCGATATCGCTGAGCGTCAATTTGACGGCTTCGGTCACGCGCAAACCTGTTGCATACATGACTTCAAGCAAGGCTTTGTCGCGCAGTCCATGCGGCGTTTCCACATCCGGCGCAGCCAGCAGTGCGTCGATTTGGGCTTCGGTAATCAGCGTGGGCAGTTTGCGTTCCGATTTCGGCGCCTTGAGAAAACGGGTGGGATTGTCTGCTCTTTGGCCTGTTTCTTCCAACCAGCCGTACATACGCTTGCAAGCCGACAATGCCCGCGCTTGGGACGTGCTTTTTTCCCCCTCCGCATACACGGCATCAGACAGGGCAAATTCATCAGCACTCAACCAATCCTGCCCGCACTCGGCCAAACGCTCTGCGATTTTAACCAAATCACGGCGGTAACTTTGCAGCGTATTGTGGCTGAGCCGGTCTTGCAGCCAAAGGGATTCAAGCAGCTTGTCTATTAAATCGTCCATACTCATCAAACTGTATTGAAAGGCCGTCTGAACGGCATAACTTTACATCCGTTCAGACGGCCTTAGGTTTTCAAAGCCCTATTTAAGAGGCTTGAGAGATTGTATCCAAAACTTCCTGCGCGTGTCCGGCCACTTTGACTTTGCGCCACTCATGGGCAATTTCGCCGTTTTCGTCCAACACAAACGTGCTGCGCTCAATGCCGAGGGATTCTTTGCCGTAAAGCTTTTTCAGCTTGATCACGTCAAACAGTTTGCAGACGGTTTCTTCTTTATCGCTCAACAATTCAAACTGGAAGCCTTGTTTAGCGCAGAAATTCTGATGCGATTTAACGCCGTCACGCGAAATACCGACAACGGTATAGCCCAATGCTTTGAATTGTTCCAATCGGGCATTGAAATCCAAGCCTTCGGTGGTACAGCCGGGCGTGTTGTCTTTAGGATAAAAATAGACAACCAACGGCAAATGTTCGGCGGAGTTAAAATCGCTACCGGAAGAAGATGGGAGTGTGAATTGATATTTTGACATATTATTCCTTTCAGACGGCCTAAACCTAGCCTTCGTTTATTTTTCGCTTAAATTCAAATAACTGCGCGTACCTTGAAAATCTTCCAATGCGCGCAACAAAAGCTGGAAGTGGTCGTCATTGCCGGCCAAATCCAACTCATCGGCATTGACGGTCAGCAAAGGCGCGCTTTGATACAAATGGAAGAAATGGCTGTATTCGTCATGCACCCGTCCCAAATAGCCTTCGGGAAACAAGCTGATGATACCCTCTTGACGTTTTTGCAGGCGTTTGCGGTTGTTTTCGACAGCGGTTTGCAGATAAATCACCACATCAGGTTCCGCGTATTGCGGCAAAATGCGTTGCTTTATATCAGCAAAAAGCTGCCGCTCGTCATCATTCAAAACGATGGGCGTAAAAATGCGGTCTTTTTCCGGCAGAAAATCAGCCACAACCATTCCACCTTGTGCGCAATGATCTTCAATAATATTCACGCTTTCAGCGCGGCGCGTCAGGAAGAAAAGCTCGGCGGCCAAGCCATTATTGGAAACATTGCTGTAAAACTTCATGAGAAACGGATTGTGATCCGGATTCTCCGACAACAGCAACGCGCTGAAATGCTCTGCCAAGCGGCGGCTCAAAGCAGTCTTGCCGCTACCGATGGCGCCTTCGACAACAATATAACGAGGATTCATAGTAACTCTTTGTAATGTGTTTCCCAACAATATTTTATAGCAAAAAAGGCGTGTCCAACACGCCCTTTCTTGTTTCAGCCTGTTTTTCAGACGGCCCTTATTCTTTTAACAGGCAAATCCCCTGCCCGCCCAAAGCCTGAGCCAAATCAGCCGCACGGCCATGCTCGCCCAACTCGAAATCCGGAAGAATTTCGGCCAACGGCAACATCACGAAACTGCGCTCATGCGCGCGCGGATGCGGCAAGGTCAGATGCGGATCATCGCTGCGGATACCGTCAAAATCGATGATGTCCAAATCCAAGGTGCGCGGCGCATTACGGAAGCTACGCTCTCGCCCAAATTCCGCCTCGATGCGGTTTAACTCCGCCAACAGCGCCACGCCGTCCAATGAAGTTTTCACGGCACACACGGCGTTCACAAAATCGGGCTGATTGTCATAGCCGACCGGCGCAGTCAGATACAGGGAAGAAGCCTTTTCGAGCCGGATATGCGGATGCGCGTCCAATTCGGCCAAAGCGGCGCGCACCTGTTCGGCAGGATTGGCAAGATTGCTGCCCAAAGCGACAACGGCAAAATGCGGATACATTTCAGACGGCCTCTTTTAAAACGGCAGTGTTTTGGTTTTGGCAAGGAAAACAATCGTGGCAACACACGACATGGCCAAAATATAGACGATATAGAATTTCGGCGAACGCGGACGCGAACGCATCATAATCATGCCCAACACAATATAAACCAGCAACAGCAGGATTTTCATGCCGAGCCACGGCGCATTGAACGGCGAAAAATGGGTAATCTTCATCAGCCACAAGCCGGTAAACAGCAACATGGTGTCGTTCAAATGCGGCATGGCTTTCCAAATGCCTGCCAACGGTTTTTCAGGATGACGCCAAAGCATGAAAAAGCGGATGTTAAACAGCAAAATGGTAATGGTTACAAAAATCTGGTGGCTGTATTTGACAAACAGGTATTGCATAACAGTTTCTTGTCGGTAGAAGGAATGAAAGCAGCTATTTTACCGCAAACATCTATTTCTGACGCAACTTTTCAACCGCCAGCAGATAGGGCGGCGCATTGCGGCGGTTGACAAAGCCATAGCGCAACACGGCAAAAGCTTCCTGTGGCAAAGTTTCCGCCCATTGTACAATCGCCTCAGCTTCTATTCGGCCGGCTTCATGCCCCGGATACAATACCGCCACGGCAAGCCCGCCCTCTTTCAGCAAATCCAAAGTATCCGTCAGTGCACGGATGCTGCTTGCCGCTTCAGTCGTACAGCTTTTATCGCCGCCCGGCAGCCAACCAAAATTAAATACCGCGGCATCTAAAGGCTCGTCGATATAAGATAAAAGGTTTTCATGGCCGTCATGTATCAGGGCTACCCGACCATCTACGCCGTTTTCTTTCAGACGGCCTTGAGTCTGCGCCAGTGCTTTGGGTTGCACATCAAACGCCCACACCCTACCCGTCTCGCCAACCAATTGCGCCAACAGCAAAGTATCATGTCCGTTTCCAGCCGTCGCATCCAAAGCGCGGCCGCCTGCTTTTAAGGCTTGTCGTAACAGGGAGTGGGCAAAGGGAAGAATGTTTTCAAGCAGCATGATAAAGATCGTCTGAAAATAAAAATACCCTACCGCAAAAGCGGTAAGGTATTGAAAAACAGGAATGCGTTACATCATTTATTCGGCAGGTTGCTGCACAGTCTCAACTTGAACCGGAGCAGCTGCGGCAGCGGCTTGAGGTTGTTTGTTTTCGTGTTGCAGGCTGACTGCGCGTGCAGGAACGATTGTTGAGATAGCGTGTTTGTAAACCATTTGAGTGACGGAAGTATTACGCAACAGAACAACGTACTGGTCAAATGATTCCACTTGGCCTTGCAGCTTGATGCCGTTTACCAAGTAGATTGAAACCGGAACGTGCTCTTTACGCAACGCATTCAAAAAAGGATCTTGTAACATTTGTCCTTTAGCTGTCATATTCTTGAGCTCCATTATTATGATTGTAAAGACACCAAAATCGGCGTTTGATGGGATTGTAGCCCTGAATAGAATAAATTACCAACTATTTTTTTCTATCACACCGTTTTGAATTCCGGCAATAAAGGAAGTTCACAACAAACCGACTGTTTCGTTTTCATCTTCACAACCTTTCCCAACCTTGATTTTATGTATTTTGATTCCGATAAATTCAATCGATAAATATCATGAAACATGAATAACTTACATTCCATCATAAAAGGCCGTCTGAAATTGTCCAGACGGCCTTTATGCTTATTTGCTGAATTGTTTTTTCACGCTGACTTTGGTTTTCTTCTTGAAGCGGTTTTTCTCTTCCTTGCGGCCCTCGCGTTTCTCAATACGGTTGCTCAGGCTGACACGGCGCAGCGGTTTTTTCTTCGGTTTGTCTTCCGCATTTTCATACGGGTTTTCCGAAACATTGTATTGAATTCTGAGCGGTGTACCTTGCAGATTGAAGGCTTTGCGGAATGTTTGGGTTAGATAGCGCGTGTAGCTGTCAGAAATGGCGTGCAGCGAATTACCGTGTACCACAATCACCGGCGGATTCATGCCGCCTTGGTGGGCATAGCGCATTTTCGGACGCACCAAACCTGCACGCGGCGGCTGTTGACGTTCAATCGCGCTTTGCAGGACACGCGTGATTTTCGGCGTCGGCATCTTAATCATTGCCGCATTATAGGCAGCCTGAATGCTTTCAAACAAACCGTCTATACCGCGCTCTTTCAACGCGGAAATAAAGTGAAACTTAGCAAAATCAAGGAAATACAGTTTGCGGTTGATATCGCGTTTCACTTGCTCGCGCCGCTCTTCGCTGATGCCGTCCCATTTATTGACCGCCACCACCAAAGCACGGCCTGCTTCCAAAGCAAAACCTGCAATCGTCGCATCTTGATCGGCGATATCTTGTTGCGCATCCAACACCAAAACAGCAACGTTTGCCGCCTCAACCGCCTGCATGGCTTTGATAACGGAGAACTTTTCCACCGCTTCATCCACTTTGCCGCGACGGCGCACACCTGCGGTATCGATGATGGTAAACGGTTTACCTTCGCGTTCAAAATCGATATGGATACTGTCGCGCGTCGTGCCTGCCATATCGAAGGCAATCACACGTTCTTCGCCAAGGATGGCGTTTACCAAGGTTGATTTACCGACATTTGGACGGCCGATTACAGCAAAAACAGGATGTTTCGCTTCTTCCTCTTCCTTTTCAGGCTCAGGGAAGGTTTCCAAAATATCTTCAATCAGATAATACACGCCATCGCCGTGCGCACCTGAAATAACATAAGGGTCGCCCAGGGCAAGTTCGTAGAACTCGGCGGCAAGCACGGCCCTATTGCCGCCCTCGCCCTTATTCACCGCCAAATAAACGGGACGCGGGCTTTGACGCAAACGGTCGGCAATAATTTTGTCTTGCGGCGTCAAACCGGTGCGGCCATCCACCAAAAACACAACCGCATCAGCTTCATCGACAGCCTGCAAGGTCTGTTTCGCCATTTCGTGCAAAATGCCGCTGTCCACAACCGGCTCAAAACCGCCGGTATCGATGACCAAATAAGGTTTGCTGCCGACTTTGCCATGACCGTAATGTCGGTCACGCGTCAGGCCGGGCAAGTCATGCACGAGCGCGTCTTTGGTACGCGTCAAACGGTTGAATAAAGTAGATTTGCCGACATTGGGGCGGCCGACAAGCGCGATGGTTGGTTTCATGATGGAGTCTTTCTGTGTCAAGTGCCGCCTAAAAACGGGAGCGGAACACAAGCAGG
>NZ_JBQCXF010000169.1:0-5854 GCF_051956635.1 Neisseria sp. P0022.S010
GGCTCTTGCATTGGATTGCCCATCGCAACGGACAATAAAAAGGAAAACGCATCATGAAATGGCTGTTTGCGGTCTTGGTCGCACTCAACATCATTGTTTTTGGCAGCATGGTTGCCTATCGGACACAGCATAAAACTGCCAAACCCGAATCCGCCTTGGAAGGCGGCACGCACGAATTATTGCGCCCGTCTTCTTTGGACGCACCCAAAACCGAGCCGCAGCAGGCATCGCAGCCCGATTGGGTGGCGGATGAATCAGACGGCCTGATCATGGCCGAACCCGAATCCGAAGAAGCAGAAGCCTTGCGTAAAAAACAAGAAGCGCAGCAGTTGAAAGAGAAAAAAGAAAAAATGCGCCGCGAGAAAGAAGCGCAAGAACGCCGCGCCGCCGAAGAAGAGATGGACGCGGCCGGCGTGGAACGCTTGTGTACCAGCAGCGCCACCGTAGTGATGGATGAAGACGATTACCACCGCATCAAAGGCCTGTTGGGCAAATGGCCCCATGCGGCCAGCCGCAGTATCGAAAAACGCAACGGCGCATCCGGTGGTGAAACTTCTTCCAAAACCTTCCGCGTGGTCTTGCCTGCCGACGGCGACACTTCTGCCCAGCTTGACGCCTTGGGCAGCCGCGGCTTTAGCGGCAGCATTCACAACGGCGAAATCAGCATTGACGTAACACGCAGCCGCTCTTCCGCCCAAGTTTTGATTTCACGCTTGTCCAGCGCAGGTTTCGGCGGCGCACGCATTGTCGAACAGGAAGACAGAAGCGCACCCGATACCGGTTTGAGCGTAGCGCGCATGACTGTGGTCTTTATGGCGGTTGATGAGCGCGATGCCCAAGACATCAGAAACATTGTCGGCCGTTATGGCAAGTTGAACATGAAAACCTGCCGATAATCAGGCCTGTTCGGTTTCAGACGGCCTGATCAGCAGTCGGCCAAGCCTGATAAACCGAACGCTGCAAAACATGAAACCCACTGTATCGGCAGTGGGTTTCATGTTTTTCGGTTTTGAGTATCTGATATAAAGGGGAACAGGTATGTTTCGTATATGCGCACTCCGAGTATCAAGAGATAATGGGGAAGAGGGGGATAAAATCTGTCGTTTAATGGCTCGGATTAGGACGTCTTCCGAGTGGATTTAATTATACGCTAATAATAACTATTATCAATAGCAAAACTAAAAAAATAAGGGATTTTTCTATAATAGATTGTTTTGTATGGGAATTAAGTTTCGGCATTGGCTTTGCCGTGATTGAAAAGGCCGTCTGAATAAAGCCGGCCTTTTGTCTATTAGAATTTAGGCATTGAGCAGCCTTCGGTAGCAATAATTCTACATTGTGCTTTTCTATTTTTTTGGCATTTTTCTAAGGCTTCATCTTCAGCTAGGCCAGGGGTAGTTGATCCGAAAAAAATTGTACCATTTTGATCTTGGGCAACGGCAAGACAGCCATTCCTGACCCAAGCATAAATTTTACACGGTTTATTTTTCCCACCTAGTTCACAAGTTTTAATGGCTTCTCTTTTAGCAGCATCAAGTGAATCCATTTCGAGTGCCCCACCTGATATACCAGTTTTAGGGTTAGCTGCCCATGCACCGTATTTTGAAGGAACATCGATGTTGATAATTTCCTTAGGCTGGTTCCGTTGGTGCTGACGAGATGACGCGCAGTTAGGATTGTATCCGTATTGACATAAACCAGGGTCATTTTGTAATGCGCCCCTAGTCGCATCATAGGTAGGATTGGCAACGCAAACATTAAGACTTGCCAGTCCTAATAATACAAAAAGCATTTTTTTCATTTTAAGTCCAATTTATTTATGATTTAAATCTTTATCAGTCTGCCGTTGCATCAATCATACGATGATTTGTTATCTTCTTTACGCGGCTGACGTTGAAATAGGATAAGGCAAACATTTCGCCCCTATATTTCAGACGGCCTTTTGATTTGTTTTAATCACTCATAAACCCAAGCAATCAACATATCCAAAGCCATATAAAATACCGTATAATCAAGGCCAAATTAACTTTGCCTGCTCGTCGGGCCGTCTGAAAAATTATGCAACAAACCTACGCCGCCGTACAGCGAGATTTGCTCGAAGCCAACCATCTTTCCCCCGATTTGCTTGCCCAAAGCCTGAGCATTATCGGCACCAACCATGTCGATTATGCCGACATCTATTGTCAGCGTACTGCCTATGAAAGCTGGCATTTGGAAGAA
The DNA here is from genome assembly GCF_051956635.1 of Neisseria sp. P0022.S010. Taxonomy (NCBI): domain Bacteria; kingdom Pseudomonadati; phylum Pseudomonadota; class Betaproteobacteria; order Neisseriales; family Neisseriaceae; genus Neisseria; species Neisseria sp. P0022.S010. Next base: position 2,221 of record NZ_JBQCXF010000169.1, read on the forward strand.
GGCATCGTCAAATCGGGCAGCTTCCAAATCGATCAGGGTGTGGGCGTGCGTGCCGTTTCGGGCGATAAAACTGCTTTTGCCTACGCCGACAGCCTGTGTATCGATTCGATCAACCGCTCTGCCAAAGCCGTGCGCGTGATTGGTGCGGCCGGCGGCGAGGCCAGCGTCAAAGTGCCAACACCTGCCTACGGCAAGCCTGTCCACATGGCGATTGACCCTATTGCCAGCCTCGATTCTGCTGCCAAAGTCGCGCTGTTGAACAAAGTCGAAACGCTGGCCAAAGCCACTGATCCGCGTATCGTGCAAGTGATGGCCGGTTTGACCTGCGAATATGACATGGTGTACATCGCCCGTCTGGATGGTAAACACGCTGCCGATATCCGCCCGATGGTGCGCATGAACGTTACCGTCATTGCCAAGCAGGGCGAGCGTCGCGAGCAGGGCAGCGCGGGCGGCGGCGGACGTTATGATTTGGCGTATTTCGATGAAAACTTGGTGCATCGGTTTGTCGATTCCGCCGTCAAACAAGCGCTGACCAATCTCGAATCCCGTCCTGCGCCTGCCGGCGAGATGACCGTCGTTTTGGGCAACGGCTGGCCGGGCGTGTTGTTGCACGAAGCGGTCGGACATGGTTTGGAAGGCGATTTCAACCGTAAAGAAACCAGCGTTTTCTCCGGCCGAATCGGTGAGCGTGTCGCCGCCAAAGGCGTTACCGTTGTGGATCAAGGCGATATTGCCGACAGACGCGGTTCGCTCAATATCGACGACGAAGGCAATGAAACCCGCCGCACTGTATTGATTGAAGACGGTATTTTGGTCGGCTATATGCAGGACGAAACCAACGCCCGTCTGATGGGTACGCAATCGACCGGCAACGGCCGCCGCGAAAGTTACGCCTCCGCACCTATGCCGCGCATGACCAATACTTTTATGGAAAACGGCGGCTATGAGCCGGAAGAAATCATCGCTTCCATCGATAAGGGCATTTACGCCGTCAACTTCGGCGGCGGACAAGTGGACATTACCAGCGGCAAGTTTGTGTTCAGCGCATCCGAAGCGTGGTGGGTGGAAGGCGGCAAGTTGCAATACCCTGTCAAAGGCGCGACCATCATCGGCAACGGCCCCGAAGTGTTGAAACATGTTTCCATGATAGGCAACGACTCCGCGCTCGACAGCGGCATCGGCGTCTGCGGCAAAGAAGGGCAGAGCGTTCCTGTCGGCGTCGGACAACCGACCCTGAGGATTGATGCCGGACTGACCGTCGGCGGTAGCGAAATTTAAACGGCAGGCCGTCTGAAAGGTTTTCAGACGGCCTTTTACATTAGGATAAAACCATGCAGGAACAGAATCGGAAATCAAGTTTTCCCATAGTGATGTTGCTGGTGTCGGTTGTCCTGTGGATAGCGTCTTTGTCCAATGTTGCATTTTATTTGGGCAATCATGAAAGCATGAAGGGTGTGACCGTTTTGATTTTGGGGTCGATATTTGCTCCTTTGGATATCAGATATTGTGCGGCCTATGCGAATTATGTTTGGTTGGCGGCCATTGTGTTGCTGGCGTTGCGGAAGAAGGTCGTGCCTGTCCATGCGGCACTTTGGGGCTTGGCGCTGGTGGCTTTCAGTGTGAAAGCCGTACATGTCGATGAAGCAGGAAATACGGCGGATATCGTGTGCTACGGTGCCGGATTTTATTTGTGGTATGCCGCATTTGCGGTTGCCACCATCGGTACGTTTGCCGGAAAGAATAAGGAAAGAAAAGCCACAACGCTGGCAGATGGGACGAAAAATGATGCTTGATGAATGGTTGCGCCAATCGGTACTGCCTAAAAATGAAGCGCGGATGTTGTTGCAATATGCGCTGGGTTACACGCGCGCGCAGCTGGTGACGCGTGGTACGGACGATTTGGCAGAATCCGCCCTGCAAACCTTGGAGATTTTGACGCAACGCCGTCTGAAAGGCGAGCCGATGGCCTATCTGTTGGGTGAACGCGAGTTTTACGGACGACGCTTTGCCGTCAATCCCCATGTGCTGATTCCACGCCCTGAAACCGAGCATTTGGTGGAAGCTGTGCTCAAACGCTTGCCGCCGCAAGGCCGCGTGTGGGACTTGGGAACGGGCAGCGGCGCCATTGCCGTGACCGTCGCGCTTGAACGCGTTGATGCCGATGTTCGCGCATCCGACATCAGCGTCGGTGCTTTGGATACTGCCCGTCAAAATGCGGCCGAATTGGGCGCAAAAGTCGAATTTGCGCGGGGTTCGTGGTTTGATACCGACAGGCCGTCTGAAGGCCGATACGATGTGATTGTTTCCAATCCGCCGTATATCGAGGATGGCGATGAACATTTGTTGCAAGGCGATTTGAGGTTTGAACCGCAAAACGCGTTGACCGACTTTTCAGACGGCCTCAGCCATATCCGCCACATTACCCAAGAAGCCCCCAAATACCTGAAAGCCAACGGTTGGCTGCTGTTTGAACACGGCTATGACCAAGGCGAAGCAGTGCGGAACATTATGCTGGAGAACGGTTTTGTCGAAGTGGCAACAGAGCAGGATTTGGCAGGATTGGACAGGGTAACGCTGGGGCGTTTGCCTGCTTAGTGGGCATGGTTTGTCGGAATATAAAAAAGGGCGTGTCGATCACGCCCTTTTGGTTTTCCGGTTTGGCTGTTCAGACGGCCTGGTTTAACGCCAAGCGGCGACGAACTCCGCCCAGTGTTGTTTTTCTTCGGCTTGTGCGGCCAGATAATGTTTGATGCGTTTGATTTCGACTTCGTATTCGTCGGCATCGAGCGCGCCGCTCATCATGCGAAAGCGCATGTACATCAGGTAGGTATTGGCGGCATCGGTTTCGCAATAGTCGCGGATGTCTTTCAGACGGCCTGCGTGATAAGCGTCCCAAACCTTGCTGCCGTCCATACCCAGTTTGCCGGGGAAACCGCAGAGTTTGGCCATATCGTCTAAAGGCACGCTGGCACGCGGTTGGTAGAGGGCGAGCAAATCCATCAGGTCGCAATGGCGGGTGTGGTAGCGGCTGATGTAGTTGTTCCACTTAAAGTCGCGACTGTCGCCAAAGTCGCCGTCGCCCATGTCCCAGTAGCGGGCGGCACTGATGCCGTGTATCAGGGCGCGGTAGTGGAGGACGGGCAGGTCGAAACCGCCGCCGTTCCAGCTGATGAGTTGCGGCGTATAGTTTTCGATGACCTCGAAGAATTTGGCAATCATGACTTCTTCGCTGTCTTCGGGATCGCCGATGGTGCTGACGCGGATTTTGTCCTGACCCCAGCGCATACAGCAGGAGATGGCGACGACTTGGTGCAGATGGTGTTGCATAAAGTCGCTGCCGGTTTTGGCGCGGCGTTGCTGTTGGGCAAACAGGACGACTTCGTTGTCGGGCAAATCGGCAGGCAAATCGTAAAGCAGGCGGATGCCGTTTACGTCGGGAATGGTTTCGATGTCGAAGGCGAGTATCGGAGTCATGGCGTGATCGGGTTGGATAAGGAATGATGCCATTGTGGCATGACGGCGCAGATAAAAAAAGAGGCAATCCCCCACAGGATTGCCCCAATACCTCAAATCAGAGATTTACGCTTCACAAACAATACAGGCTTTCACCTGCGGCTTTACAGATGCAGCT
>NZ_JBQCXF010000170.1:0-5831 GCF_051956635.1 Neisseria sp. P0022.S010
GATTTTATCTATTTGATAAATATGAATCTAAATAAGGGATTATGCCTTAAAAAATCTATTGATTCGGTATCTGTAAAAGTTTGAATTTGTCTTGTAAATCAGTATGCAGGACAGACATTTTTGCTTTATTCACAGATTGGTTCTACTTGTCAGAACGTTTTGCTCAATTCGACAAACATTTTGGTTTTGCCGTATTCGTAGAACTTGTCGTTGCTCCATGTTTTGTTGTGGGCAATGGTCAGGCGCGGGGTAATGCTTTTGAAATGGAGGGCGCGGTGCCATACGCTCAGGGAGGCGGAGGCTTCTTTGTCGCGGCGGTTTTGTTCGTTGCTGAAGAAGCTGGGGGCTTGGTAATGGCGTTGGGCGGCGCTGAGGCGTAGGACGGTGGAGAGGCCTTTGGGCCATTCTTGTCCCCATGTGGTGCGCAGGGCGTAGCGGTTGAAGCTGTCGCTTTTGTCGTCGCGGTTGCGTTCGCGGTAGAGGTCGATACCGGCTACCCAGTATTGGCGCGCGTTGCGGTAGTACACGATGGAGTTGCTGAGCAGTTGGCTGGTGTTGTTGGAATGCTCGCGGCGGCCGTTTTTCAGACGGCCTGCTTCAAATGCGCTGAGGGTCTGCAACTTGGGTTGCCACCAATGGTTGTAATGGAAGCGTACGCCGTTGGTGTAGGTGTAGGGGTCGTTGCCGTAGAAGCGGCGTTCGTGGAACGGGGTAATGCCGATATCGTTGCGTTGGTCGGCATAGCCGATGCCTGCCGAAAAGCGTGTGGTGAGGTCGTTGTAGTTGGTGTGTTTGGGATAGATTTTGCCGTAATGGTCTGCGCCTGCTGTGGCATAGAAGCCGCGGGGCAGAGACCATTTTTTTTCTGCGCCGATTTGGTAATGGATGGCGGTGGCATCGATGGGTTCGGGGAATGTCCAGCCTCGGAAGCAGTCGTCGTCGGGATAGATAAGGCGCACGGCGCGGCATTGTTCATCGCTCAGGTAGTTGCCCAGACGGCGTTGGCCGGGGGCTTGGTTGATGTTTTGTTCGCGCATGATGTTCAAGCCGGCATTGAATTGCCATGAGTCGCGTTCGCGTAGGGCTTTGCGGTATGTTTCGAGGCGTTCTTGCAAGGCAGGCGGGAGGGATTCGGTTTGCAGTTTGTCGAACTGGTCGGCTGCGGCTTCGTTTTGTTTGTCTTCAAACAAGGCGGTCGCAAGCTGCCAGCGGACGGCGGAGGCATCGGGCTGCTCGGCGATAAAGCGGCGGTAATGGCCGACGGCTTCGGCGGCGCGTCCTTCGGATTGGGCAAGCAAACCTTTGGCATAGCGTGCCATGGCGCGATCGTGTTCTGGCCATTGTTCGTAAATGGGCAAAACGGCTTTGATGCCGGGGATGTTGTGGGCGACGGCGGCGGAATACATGGCGCGTGCCAGTAATTCGGTGTTGGCAAGCAGGGTGTCGGCATCGACGTTGATGATTTTTTCAGACGGCCTGTTTATCCGCTCGGCAGTGATGTTGTGCGTTTCGGGTTGTTGGGGTTCGGCTGTGTTGACTTGAAGCTCGGGTTTCACATCAGGCGGCACATCGGCGGCGTGAAGGGAAAGGGGAAGGATGGCGAGGAGGAGCAGACGTTTTTTCATGGCAATGTTTGGGATGTTATCGGTATAAGTGGGCAGATTGTACAATGTTTTGAGTCGGAAATTTTACAAACCGAGTGCCATTATACCTGATAAAGACGACAAAAGGCCGTCTGAAACCCGATGGGATTTCAGACGGCCTTTATTTGCGAGTCGGATTTAGTTTTGGTCCAAGTCCAAATCGGCTTTGTATTCGATACGGCCTTGGCCTTTGTCTTCGATGGAAACGTCCAGCTCTTGTTTGCCGCGTTTGAATTTCAGATCGGCATCGTCGTGTTTGATTTCAGACTCAACCACATGGAAACCTTTGCTGCGCGCGTGGGCGATCACTTTTTTGGCCAAGGAAGGAATGGAATTGCGTTGGCCGGAAAGTTCGGCTTCGTATTCAAATTCGCCGTTGCCTTGATGATCGGCTTTTATGGTGTGCGCGCCATCCGGACGGTAGATTTCGGAAGGCAGCGGGGAGGCGAATGCCGTGGCGGAGAAAAGAGCCAAAATGCCGGTGGCCAGTAACGATTTTGCTTTGGTCATCGGTTTTCCTTTCTGAAAAGGGTTTTGAGAACGACATCATCTTATCGGCAGGTATGAGGGGCGGCAAGCGGATAAACTTGATTTTACGCGCGGCTACATGATTTGTTTGGAGGGCGTTGGTTCTTTGCTTTGGGCTGGTGTTTGCTTGCAAAAAAATGCTGCCGGATAAGACTTAGCCGAGGTGGAACAATTCGCTGCCGTGCGCCTTCAGCCATTGTTCGGCTTGGTCAACATGCGGCGTGAGCGAGTGTGTCAGAGCCCAAAATGCAGGGCTGTGGTCGGGATGGCGCAGGTGGGCGAGTTCGTGCAGGCAGACGTAGTCGGCGACATATTCGGGCGCGCCGATGAGCCGCCAGTTGAGGCGGATGCCGGTGGTGTGGCGGCAAACACCCCAGAAGGTTTTGGCGTTGGAAAGGGAAATAGCACTCGGGGTCAGGCGGGTGGTTCGGATATGGCCTTCGAGGCGCGGCAGCAGATACTCGTGCGCACGCTCGTGCAGAAAGCGGCGCAAATGGGTAAGTTGGGCGGCGTTTTCTTTTTCGGGCAACAGGATTTCAGACGGCCTGATTTGGATGTGGTTTGCTGTGTGGACGGACAAGGCCGTCTGAACGCCTTGATACCAAATCCATTCGGGAAGCGAGTCGGTAGGTGTTTGTCGGGCCGGTGTTTTGTTTAGGGTACGGCGCAGGATGGCTTCGTTGTCGTTCAGCCATTGGGTAAAGGTGTGCTGGGTAACAAACGGAGGGATATTGATGCTGACGGTATCGGCGGAAACGGGGCGCAAGATGAGGTTTTTCTTGGCGCTGCGTTTGAGCTGGATATGAATGGTGAGGCCGTCTGAAAGGGTGTGGGTATGGAGATGGGGCATGATGTTGAGGGAAAGATTGGACGGCATGGAAAGGGCGGGCATAGCGGCCCACCCGATGGAATGATTTATTTGGTTTTGGGCGCGAACGGGCCTTGTCCGGTAATCAGGGGCTGCTGGCTTTCGATCCATTGCTCGCATTGGGCCATGAGTTCGGCTTCATTGCCGTTGTTGTGGGCAATGGGTTTGCCGATGATGACGCTGACCGTGCCGGGGTATTTGAGGAAGGAGTTGCGCGGCCAAAACTCACCGCTGTTGAGCGCGACGGGGACGATGTCCATCTCGAACATTTTTGCCATGCGCGCGCCGCCGAGCTTGTAGCGGCCTTTTTCGCCGGGTGGCAGGCGTGTGCCTTCGGGGAAAATGGTAATCCAATAGCCTTCGTTTTTACGCGCAAGACCTTGTTCTAAAAGTTGTTTATTGGCTTCGCGGCTGTTGCTGCGGTCGATGCCGATGGTTTTAACCAGCTTCAAGCCCCAGCCGAAGAAAGGGATTTTGAAGAGTTCGCGTTTGGCAACATAAACTTGCGGCGGAAAAATCTCTTGCAGGGCGAGGGTTTCCCAGCCGCTTTGGTGTTTGGCGCAGATGATGGAGGGGTGGTTTGGAATGTTTTCCGCGCCGCTTAAGGTGTAGTTCAAACCGATGATGTGCTTGAGCGACCAGTTGAGGATGCGCACCCAAATTTGCGCCATTTTGTGTGTGCCGCCTTGGAAAGGCAGGGCAAGCAGCATAAAGGGGAACAGCAAAATAATGCTGGAGGAAAGGATGAACCAGTAAATCAGGTTGCGGATAATCAGCATATCGGGGAAAAGTCTGTCGTTTGAAGGCCGTCTGAACGCCGTTGTCGGCAGTTTTCAGACGGCCTTGTCGGTTATAGGATGGCTTGCGCGGCTTCTTCGATTCGTGTGTTTTCACGCATGATGTATTGCGAGAAAGCTAGCAGGTTGTCGAAGACTTGGGTATGTTCGGGCAGTTCTTGTTCGTGTTTGGCCAGCGTTTTCTTGCCTTTGCCGGTCAGGACGAGTGCGGATTTGCCGCCTGCGGTATCAATGGCTTGCAGGTCGCGCAGGCTGTCGCCGACCAGCCAGGTTTCGGCGGCATTGGCCTTGAAGCGTTCGATGATGTCGATAATCATGCCGGGCTTGGGTTTGCGGCATTCGCAGTTGTCGGCGGCGGTGTGCGGGCAAAACCAAATGCCATCGATGGCGCCGCCTGCTTGAACGGCAAGGCGGTGCATTTTCGCGTGCATTTCGGTCAGGTCTTGCACGGTAAAGTATTTGCGGCCGATACCGGATTGGTTGGTGGCCACAGCAATGGTGTAACCTGCCTGCGTTAAAAAGGCGATGGCATCCATGCTGCCTTCGATGGGAATCCATTCGTCAACGGATTTGACGAAATCGTCGCGGTCTTGGTTGATGACGCCGTCGCGGTCGAGGATGATGAGTTTCATGGTGTTCCTAAATATTGTTTTCAGACGGCCTTCAACATATTGAGAGTTTGGTCGATATGATGCGTTAAGGTGGGATTATAGGTTAATGCCTGCATAGGAGAGGTAATTTTGTGTTTTCCCTGTCGTTTGAGAGAAACTGCTTGAGTGATGGCTTGTACCAGTGTTTCTGTGTTTTGACGTGAGAAAAAGAAACCTGCATTTTCATTCATGACTTCGGTACATGCCATATTGTCGGAGAAAACAACTCTGGTTCCGCACAAAATAGATTCTATGCCAACCAGTCCGAATGGTTCGTACAGTGATGCCATGATGGTGAAGTCGGCAGCTCGGTAAAGTTCAGGCATATTTTTGCAGAAACCAAGCTCAATAACGTTGTTCATCGGGTGGGGTAAAGCCGATCCGGCAACAGCCAGTTTGATGGGTAAATCGGTATGCTCGAAAAATTCTGCTAATAAATCCAAACCTTTTCGGGTGTGTCCGGTTGATGGAAATAGGAAAATAGTTTCGTCGTCTTTAAATCCGTATCTCGCACGAGTTGCAGGAATTTCTTCCGGTTTAGCGTAGAAGCGTGCAGTATCGGCAGGTGGATGGATAACATGGATTTTTTCAGAAGGTACCCCATAGAGGTTGATCAACTCGTGTTGCATTAGGTGTGAATGCGCCATGATCAATTTTGCCGTTGAGTAGTTGGTGCGGTTACGCCGAATGATGAGTCTATCAAGTAGGTTTGGGGTTTTACCCATGTTGTGCAGGTAACCTAAGTGTGTACCGCCGCAGACAAAGATATCAGCATAATCACTGGGATTGCAGGCAATAAGGGGGATATTTCTGTTTTGCCGGAGTTTGGCCAATTGCATACTGAAGAAAAAAGGACGCAACTTTTTTGGAATCTTTTTTTGATTGACGTGATGCGTATCAACTTGGCGGTATTCAGGAATCGTTGTATCGATTTGTGCAGCAAAGACGGTAGGTTTGATGCCGTGTGCGTTTAAACCACGGACCAGGTCGAAAGTGTAGCTTTCCATGCCGCCACCTGGACGGAAGCAGTTAATAGCAATGTCGATAGAATAGTTCGGCTTCATTGTGTGGATTCTTTCGAATATTTTTCTACTTTCAAACTGCTTTTCCATTTTTCAAATGCCGTCTGAAAAACGGGGGTCAGTTTGGCGAAGGTTTCCGGGGGGTGCTTTTGACGTGGTAGAAGCCGCCGAGCGAGGGTGTGTCGAGGGCGAGGATGTAGTCTTCCATAAATGCGCCGTAGCCGTCTTCTTCGTCGGTGTAGTAGAACTCGGTAAACCGTTGGCCGAGTTCGGTAAAGTCGTCCGCCGTCAATGCGCCGTCCATGTGTTTGAGCAGGAAGTGC
>NZ_JBQCXF010000171.1:0-5807 GCF_051956635.1 Neisseria sp. P0022.S010
GGCCGCTGAGGCTGGCAATAATCGGCAGTATCAAAAAGCCGTAAACCGGAATAAAAATGCTGAACATGCCGTACCAGCCGTCATAGACGAAATAGTATTGCACCGGCAGCAGCAGGTAAAAGCAGACAACCATGCTGTAATAGTCGCTGCGGCGGCGATAGACGAGGGTCATAAATTCGCGTAGTGCGGCAAATGAAATCAGGAAAAACAGTACAACTGTCCCGATTTTTCCGAACCAAAACGCGCCCAGCAACACCAGCGTCATCAGCCACCATGCGTAAATGCGGGCGTTGAGGTTAGCGATGGTGGCATTATCTGCGCCGTTTTTGCGCTTGAGCCATTGTCCGATGATGCTGGCAAAACACAATACGGCAAACACGCTGACAAAAATATAGCTGGCTTGCGGAGTCAGATGAGCGGCGGCTTGTTCGACAATGATTTGTTGGGAAGTCGTAGAAAGGCTCATGCTTGTCCTCCTTTGTTTTGCTGAACTTCAGATTCATTTTGGCGAGGCTCGCTGCGGTCGTTTTCAGACGGCCTGAGTGCCAGCAGCGCTTCACGGCTGCGTGTCAAAAAGCTGTCTTTGTCTTCGTTTTCCTGCAAGGTAAGCGGCTGTCCGATATGGACTTCACACAAAAGCGGGATAGGCAGGATTTTGCCTTTGGGCAGTACGCGGCTGATGTTGTCTATCCAAATCGGCACAAATTCGGTATCGGGTTTGCTTTTTGCCAGATGATAAATGCCGGACTTGAACGGCAGCAGGATGGTGTTGTCGTCAGTGTTACGCGTGCCTTCAGGGAAAATAATCAAGGAATCTCCTGCGTTTAGCGCGTCTTTCATCTGTTCGGTAATTGCTTGCGGATTATCGCTATGGCGCGGAATCAGCAAGGCGTTGAAAACGTTTTGAATGATGAAGCGTTTGAGTTTGCTTGTCAGCCAGTAATCCGAACCGGCGACAGGGCGCGTGGACAAGCGCCAGCGGCTGGGCAGGGAAATCCACACCAGCACAAAATCGCCATGGCTGCCGTGATTGGCGTAATAGACTTTTTGGTGCTGATTGAATGTCAGCTCGCGCGGGCTTTTGGGGCGTACGCCCGTAAGAAAAGAGACCGCCAGACACAAGGCTTGGTCGGTCAGCCAGGCAAGTTGTTTTTTGAGGAAGTTTTTCATTGTTTCTGCCTTTGGGAGTGAGATACCGTTCTAGATCTGGTTTGGGTAAATCAGCAAAAATAATCAAATGCTTTGGATAAGCAAAATTAAAAATTGTGCGGCGGTCAGGTATAAGCTTTTGCGCCATAAGGAAAGTGCGCCGTTTATCCGTTGGGTCAACGTACGGCTGCTTGAAATTTGATGTAAACCGTTTTGTTGTAAGGATTGGTCGAAGTCTTCAGGAGAGTAGCGGTTGTCGGCAAAGTCTTGGAACAAGCGGTGGTCGAAGTGAATGCGGATATGGCAGTACAGCAAAACCGCTGCCAAGACAAGTTGCACCGCAAACCATGCGCCGCCATATTTTGCCGACAAGGCGAGCAGCAAGGCGTTGCAGGTGGCAACATAATGTGTGGTAGAGAGCAGGTGGGCGGTAATACGGCTGTCGGTTGCGTTGTTCATCATTATCCTTGTTTTAAACGGTTGGCAGCAGCTTCGACTGCTTTGGCAGTGGCCGGCGATAATACCATTTGCGGTCGAGCCTGTTTGAGTTCGGCCTTCGCTTGCGCCAAGTCTTTGCAGCCACCATAGACCAGCAGCCACGTCAGCACCACTGCGGCACTTCTTCCATAACCTAAAGCGCAACATACCAGCACTTTGCCGTGTTTTTGGCGCAAGGTTTCCAATATCAAGGCCGTCTGAACCAAATCGCTTTCAGACGGCGTTACCATATCCAGTAAAGGTAGGGCGCGATATTCTCCTTGATAGCTACGGCAGGGATATTCGGCGCATACATCCAATACGGCAGGCAGATGGTTTGAAATCCCCAAAACGCTGCCAATCCATACATCATTGCGGACTTGTGCCGTTTTCGCTTTACCGCGTAACCAATACGCCATGTTTAGCCGTACGCCCACCAGATAAGGCAACAGCAAAACCGTCGCTGCCGTCGATAATTTACCGTTAGCCTGTTTTTGGAATACGTTTGCATTTCCAGTCAAATAGGCAAAGGCCACCATCAGCAAAGACACGCTAATCCATATCAACCACAGCCACGCGCCACCCAGCAGCGCAGGTAAAGCCATTAAACACGCGCCAAGCAAATACAGCAGCGCAATCTTTCTTGAGCGTACATCACTTGAGTCCAGTCTTAACGGCGAAGTCATCTGATGCGGGAAAGCCCACAACACCAGCCAGCCGAGTAATGCGCCGGTCAGCACGTCAATAAAATGATGTTGGTAAGTCGTCAGTACCGACAAGGCAATCAGGCTTTGCCATAAGAAAAGCGGCAGGCGGATTTTTGGAAAGCGCGTCCAATAAAATGCACCCACGATAATCGCCAACGCGATATGCAAAGATGGCGCTTGGTTATACAGCAAATCAAATGCAGCCAATGAATCAAACAGCCAGCCTGACAGTCCATCGGCAGGCGGTTTAGGCCACTCGAAACGCAGCGGAAACAGTACAAAGCAAACAGTCGCAATCAGTTGGGCGGCTACAAGGTGCGCTACATATCGGTTTTGTTCATGCGTATTACGACAAAGAAAAAATGCCACGGCATACATCAGGTTTAGCGACCAATAAGGCACAATCGTCCATGCCCAAAACGGAATATTGCTCTCCCATGCAAAAGCGATTTCAGGCACATAGTCCAGCGATGCCGTGTAATGATTGGAGATGCCGTAGCTGGTGTAAAACAGGATACCGACTAAGATCAGCTTGAGCAGGGAGGTTTTGAGAGAGGGTTTCATGGATAGGTACATGGTTTAAATAAGGCCATCTGAAAGTTAAAAAATTGTTCAGACGGCCTTTATTTTTATTTCTTCACTGCCAAACTCACGGTGAAAATACCGTCTTCGTCTATCCATTGATGGATTTTTTCAAAACCGGCTTTTTCAACCAGCTGATCCATTTCCTGCTGACTGCGGCGGCGCATTACCCAGTTTGGGCTGCCTGCTTTGTGGCTGGTCAGGGCGCGGGCAATCATTTCCAGTTGCGGATGCCACGGCTGGCCGGTGTAGATCAGGTAGCTGCCCGTTTCAATGGCTTCGCCGAAGCCGTAGAGCGAGTTCAAAATCAAATCATTGTCGGCAAACAATTCGTGCAGGCCGGAGACGATGCCCAGCGTTGGACGCGGCTGTAAATCGTGATAATTGGCGCAGTCGTAGGCATTGACCTCATTGAAGGTTACCGTCTCTTGCAAGCCGCGCTCGGCAATCAGCTTGCGGCCGGCTTCGACATTAATCGGGCTGTAATCGCGCAAGCGTACGGAATCAGGCAATGTGTCGGCAGTCAGGGCATCCAATACATAGCGGCCGTGTCCAGAGGCAATATCGAGGACGTGTACAGGTTTCCCTGCTTCACGCAGTTTGGCTGAGGCCGTCTGAATGGCTTTGCCGATATTGACTTTGCGTTGGCGAATGCCGCGCCAGCCAATGGCGTTGAGATAGTATTTGTCCACCCATACACCGAAAGCATTGCTGCCTTGCGGTTGATTGCGGTAGACGTAATCCAGCGTGCTGCCTGAATCAAAACCTGTTTCTTGACCGATTCTCAAGCCTTCACTCCAGCGCGAACCCAGTTTGAGCGAGGCGCGATATGTCGCCCAAAATGCGCCGCGAGGCGTACAAATAGGCAAAGGCGTCGCCAGTTCGTCAGCTTCTCGACGACTGTCTCCAAATAAGTGTGCTTGAGTCAGATCGACTTGTTGCAAAGGCTGATTGAAACGCTCGCGGATAAAACGGCGCATTTCGATAAACGCGATTTCACGGTTTTGCTCGCCTAAGGTGTCGTGGTAGAAACCGGGCAGGATATGGCGTTCTTTAATATGGCTGCCCAAACGGTTGTAGAAATCGTGTTGCGGTTTGTGATGAACGACCCAATCGCTGCCTGAAATCAACAGTTGTACAGGCGTAGTAATGGCTTGCGCATCGGCAACGACGCGTTCAGCCGCTTCATATAAACCCAGCAGGATACGAACGGAAATAGCGCGGGCAATAAGCGGATCATTGTCGTAGCTTTTTTGACGTTCGACGTTGTGGGTCAGATAGTGTGCTTTGACGTAGCTGTTGACAAAGAAATTACCGCGCCATTTTTGCATAAGTTTCAAACCGGTACGGGCAAACGGAACATAGAGCTTGACTTTGAACGCAGGCGAAGCCAATACCGCGCAACGGATTTTCGGCGCGTAATCGTGCAACCAAGTAGAAACCAATACCGCACCGACACTTTGCGCAATCACGCAGATGTTTTCAGGTTTGATGCCGTATTCGTGTTGGATGTGTCGGATAAAATCATCCACATCTGAAACCGAAGTGCCGATACTCGGACTATCGCCGCGTTCACCGGGGCTGTAACCATGACCGCGCGCATCCCAAGCAAAATAGGCAAAATCATCAAAACCCAGCTCATCCGCCACAAACATCATCCGGCCGGAGTGCTCATGTCCGCGATGGAACAGCACAATGGCTTTGTCGGAAGAACCATCGGCAGCAGGGCGATAGCGGTAGAAAAGCGAAGTACCGTCTTGGGTAGAAAAGTATTTTTGCTGTTCGGACATGAGAAACTCCTAATAGTCATGTTTTTTGAACAGTATCATGACATATCGGACGAATGCAATGATGGAGAGAAATGGTAAAAGATGGTTTCAAATTTCACTTAAAACGGATGACAGTGATTGTTAAAAGGTTGGATAGAGGGTGTTTGGATAATCTTACAAACTACTACCGACATATCATCATAAACTCTTTGTTTCGCAATTAATTTACGAAACACAGTCAGACGGGACTTATCGTTATCATATTGTTGCCAAATTTTTTCTCTTATTTCTTCTGAAAGGGCGTCACTTAGGCCGTCTGAACAAAGCAGCAGGCTTGCTCCTGCTTTAAGCGTAAGTTCGATATGGCACATTTTGTCTTGGAATTCGGAATAATCTGCTACTAGATAAGAAGAAACGCCGCCATATATGGTGGCGAACCCTTCTTCTTTTTTATCCGACAAACCATCCAGCAATTCGGAGAGTATCGAGTGATCTTGGGTCAGTTGCTTCCATTTTCCTTGTGTATCAATCAAATAGGCACGGCTGTCGCCTACGCTGATGATTTTGGTTTGGCCGGTGGTTTGGTCGATTTCTGCGGCAACAAAAGTGGTTGATGAACCAAAATAATCCTCTGCCAGCTCTTGAGATAAAGCGGCTTGTACATGATTGATGGTTTGACGGCTGAGTTTGGCTGTACAGCTTAATAGGTGCATGGCTGATTTGCTGGCTTTTTCGGGATGATTGCTATTGGAAATGCCGTCGGCTATCCCGATGATAAAGCGTGGACGGGTTTCAAGGCGTGTTTCAGCGGTTTTGAGTTTATATTGAAACACTTGTTCGCCGTTAAAAAGGGCATCTTGGTTGTGTTGTTGGTTGCTGCCGATTTGTTGGCAAAAGGTGATTTCGCAAAATTTGTTCATGATTTGTCCATTTGTTGGGTGAATATTCGCTGCAGGCTTTTCATCGTTTCTAACCTTCAGGATTTACACTTGGGCAATACGTTTGAAATTTGATGACTAAGGATCAAGGCCGTCTGAACAGTTTTCAGACGGCCTTTACTGTGTTTAACCAAGCACTAATTAACTGCTAATTTTGTCATGTTTTAATACATCCATCGAAACCC